>WLMW01000005.1 GCA_009700025.1 Actinomycetota bacterium | reverse complement strand
AGAGACTCAGCCATCTCATTAAATGCTTTACCCAACTTTGCAATTTCATCTTGGGAACGAACCTCTAGGCGCTCTGAAAAGTTACCAGCTGTAAATTGAGTTGCTACAAGTGCTGCATGTCGAACCGGTCGTACAACTTGTCTGATTACGAGCCAAGTTATTAAACCAATCAAAAGAATTAATGCAATTCCTGTAAGAAATAAATATCTTTGGATTAATTTTAAGGTTGTATTTTGATTTGCTAATGAAAAAATCATGTACATCTCATACTGACCTGCATTAGGAATTGAAATTTTTTGGCCTATTGCAAGTCCTGGAATCTGCAAGCCACTTATATATTGAATTTTCACATAACTAATACCAATATCGGAACTTTTACGAACTTTTGTGCTCAAGAAATCTGGTATTGAAGAGGGGTCAACTAGGTTTGAAGTAATTTCATAATCTATTGACTTAGTGTTTCCCGGGCTTCTCAGAAAAACAACTTCTCGCGCATTTTCATTAGAGGTAAGAGATGTAGCCGATGAAATCACGTTACTGATAACTTTTCTAACAGCAGCATTATTTTCGCCTTGTACTAATAATAGGCGATACTGTGCACTAAAAATTGTAGATCGGGCCTCAACTATTGAAGATTGTCGGTTTACTTTTTTAATTCCTGCCGATAGCTGAGAATTTAACGCTGATCCTGCAATATAGATAACACCAACAGAAAGTAAAACAGTAGAGACAATTACTTTCAGTGCAAGTGAATTACGGAATCTAAAGAAATATGGGTTCACTATCTAGGAACCGCCCATCACTCCTGCTTTATACCCAACACCACGGATGGTTACTACAATTTCTGGGCGCTCTGCATCATGTTCGATTTTCGCACGTAATCTTTGCACATGTACATTTACCAAGCGGGTATCAGTTGAGTGACGGTAGCCCCAAACTTCAGTGAGCAGGGCATCACGTGAAAAAACGCGACCAGGCTCCTTAGCAAGTGCAACAAGCAAGTCAAACTCAAGTCGAGTCAATGCGATCTGTTTGCCAGCTCTAAGGACTTGATGCGCAGTCACATCAATTGCAAGATCTCCTATGGTCAAGAGACCTGAAATATCAGTATTAGTGCGGCGCAACCTTGTTCGAATTCGTGCAACAAGTTCTGACGGATGCTTAAATGGTTTAACAATGTAATCATCTGCACCAGCCTCAAGGCCAAGAACTACATCATATGAATCACTTTTTGCACTGAGCATGATGATTGGCACCATCGATTCAGCACGAATCAATCTACAAACTTCAATTCCATTTAATCCCGGCAACATGACATCGAGTAAAACTAAGTCTGGTGGATTGTTTCGAAAAACTTCCAGAGCCTCATCTCCGCGACTGACAAGGTCGACATCAATTCCTGCTCCGGTTAAAACAATTCCGAGCATCTCTGAAAGGTCTTGGTCGTCATCGACAACCATAACCAATGTCATTAGCTACCGTGCTCCCACGAGTTCAAATACATATCTTGCGCGGGTGTTAATACATCAATATGCCCACCCATGCTCTTGAGTTTGAGGCTTGCAACTTCTTTATCAATATAAGTTGGAACTTCGTGCACACCTGGCTTCAAATTCTTAGCTTCATTGACTAAATACTCAGCAGTTAGAGCTTGATCTGAGAAAGACATATCCATAACCGAAGCTGGATGACCTTCAGCAGCCCCAAGGTTTACTAAGCGACCTTCAGCGAGAAGTAGGAGGCGTCGTCCATCAGCAAGTACGTACTCATCAGTCTGGTGACGCATCTTGGCATTCTTAACTTTTGCATTTTGTTCTAGCCAAGCCACATCAATTTCTATGTCAAAGTGCCCTGAATTAGCCATAATCACGCCATCCTTCATTACAGCAAAATGCTCATCGCGCAGGACATCGCGATTACCTGTGACAGTAATAAATACATCTCCAACTTTTGCAGCATCAATCATGGGCATAACGCGAAAACCTTGCATCATTGCATCTAGCGCTTTAGTTGGATCAATTTCAGTAATGATTACATCAGCGCCCATACCTTTTGCACGTTCTGCAACACCTTTACCGCAGTACCCGAAGCCAGCAACAACAACTATGCGACCTGCAAGCAAGAAGTTTGTTGCGCGAAAAACTGCATCAAGAGTTGATTGACCAGTGCCGTAGCGATTATCAAACATATGTTTTGTATCAGTGTCATTCACAGCAATCATTGGAAATTCTAACGCGCCATCTTTTGCCATCTGATTTAGTCGGATTACACCCGTAGTTGTTTCTTCACAGCCTCCAGCTATGTTTGCAATCAATTCTCTACGAGTAGTGTGCAGTGTATTCACAAGATCACAACCATCATCGAATACTTGGTGAGGTGCAATGTCAAGAGCTGCGTTAATGTGTGTGTAATATCCATCGCGGTCTACCGCATTGCGCGCAAATACAGAGATTCCAAATTCGTGAACAAGGGCTGCAGCAGTGTCATCTTGAGTTGAAAGTGGATTTGAGGCACACAGCGCGATATCAGCGCCGCCAGCTTTCAACACACGCATAAGGTTTGCAGTCTCAGTTGTCACGTGCATGCAAGCAGCAATGCGGACTCCTGCAAAGGGTTGTGACTTTTCAAAACGCTCACGAATCTGGGCAAGTACAGGCATATTTCGCTCAGCCCACTCAATCCGCTTTCGGCCCTGCGCAGCAAGAGATGCATCTGCAATGTCATGACGGGGAAGAGTGGAAGTAACCGGTGAGTTCACAAAAAGCTCCTTTAGAGACGACGCTGTAAGAGGCTAGGTTACTGCCCCATGAGGAAAAGCGAGTAATGAGACGCTGAACTAGGACTGGATGAGGGAGAGAACCTCATCACGCAACTTGCTCATCGCCGCGGCAGTTTTAGCCTCAACGTTGAGGCGCAGCAAAGGCTCGGTGTTCGAAGGCCTCACATTGAACCACCAAGAATCGCCAATGACACTGAGGCCATCGAGGTGGTCAATTTCCACCCCCGCACGCGCCGAAAATTTCGCTTCGATAAGTGTTGTCGCTGAAGCCGCATCCTCAACAGACGAATTAATCTCGCCACTTGAAACATAACGTTGATACGGCGCAAGTATTTTTGACATCGTTTTATTTGATTCACCAAGAGCAGCAATTGCATGCAAGGCAGCTAAAGCTCCAGAGTCGGCGCGCCAAAAGTCTTTAAAGTAAAAATGTCCTGAATGCTCTCCCCCAAAGACCGCGCCGCTTTCAGCCATCATGGCTTTAATGTAGGAGTGTCCGACTCGAGAGCGTAAACCAGTTCCGCCATTTTCTTGAACGACTTCCAAAACTGCGCGCGATGAAATTAAATTATAAATAATAGTTGAACCTGGATATTTGATTAGTTCGCGGTGAGCAATTAAGGACGTGAGATCAGATGGATTTATTGTGTTGCCATTTTCATCTACTAAAAAACATCTATCAGCATCACCATCAAATGCTAAACCTAAATCAGCTTTATGTTTTTTTACCGCACGCTGTAAGTCACGAAGGTTTGCTGGATCAATAGGATTAGCTTCATGATTCGGGAAATTACCATCGAGTTCAAAGTACATAGGAATAACTGTGCAGTTCAATCGAGAGAAGATAGCTGGTGCTGTATGTCCAGCCATTCCATTTCCGGCATCAATGACGATGGTCAACGGGCGAATCGCTGATAGATCTACAAGCGTTAGTAAGTGTTCGACATACTCCCCAAGCATGTCACGCTCTGTTTCAATTCCAATAGATCGAATTTCAAGCGGAGAACCTTGACGTACGAAGCTCTCAATCACTTGAAGACCAGACTCTTTTCCGATCGGACGTGCACTGCTATAACAGAGCTTTATGCCGTTATACGCCGCCGGATTATGGCTTGCGGTAAACATTGCGCCCGGTAGACCTAACTTTCCAGATGCAAAGTACATTAAGTCTGTCGATGCAAGACCGATACGTATTACATCAAAACCAGTTGAAGTAACACCCGCAGAAAAGGCATCGGCTAGTGCTTGCGAAGAAGCCCGCATATCTTGACCCACTACGACAGTTGCTGGCTCACGTTCCTGCTGCAATAAGCTAGCAAACGCCACTCCCGTTGCAAATGTAAAGTCGGGAGTTATTTCCGAATCAACAAGTCCACGAATATCGTAGGCTTTAAAAATATTAGGCACTTGATTCATACAAAACGATTACGAAGGAACGGCACGAAGGTGTCCTCTACGGCCTATCTGAGACTGTGCACTTTCAAACTGCGAATCTGCCGTGGTGCTTGCAGAAGTTGCAGCAACTTCACGGACGGCATCAGCGATCGCCATGAGATCATCTTCGGATGGACCAAGCTCGTGTTCTGACTGTGCTTGTTTGATAACACTCCAACCATGTGGCACCTTTAGGCGTTCGCCATGAGTTGCACATAGGTCATATGCATGAGGTTCGCTAAAAGTTGCAAGTGGACCAACTACAGCCAATGACTCCGCGTATATATAAGTCAAGGTCATTGTCGCGATGGACCGACAACCTGCGCGTGAACAACTGCGCCCTAACCTAGTCTGCGAACTCATACCCGCAAGATTAGTGGGAAGTTGAGGATTTTTTGGGGATTGTCAGGGGTTTAAGACTTTTATATTTGAGTGAGGAACTTCAACTCGCGCCAAGACACTCCCCGGTGCAATCGGTAGATATCCATACCCATTGCTTGATGCAACTAATGCACCAGCATAGGTATTGGGGCTCGTTGTAATAATTGTGATTGAGCGAGCTGCATTAGGCACACGCCAAGTTGCTATATCGCTTCCGCTAATCGTTGAGAGGATTTTCTTTCCGTTGATTAAAGTTACCTCAGCCTTGACTGCTATTGAATCCCCTCCGAAAGCTATAAGAGGGGCTAAACCTGTAACGGCCATGGTCATTGGTCCAAGATTTGGAACTGGTGTACTCCATAGAAAATCTCTACGACCATTGATAGTCACATTTGAAGATATTGCGGCAACAACTGGCTCATCTGATTTAATGCGAACCGCAAAAGCGCTGGCAGATAAATTGGGCTTAATGATTAGCTCTGTTACACCGCCCGCCAAAATTTTTCGAGAATTAAAACCGACCGGAATAAATTTTCCATCAGCCGACAAAAGTTCAAGAGTAAATATTGCATCAGAGTCTGCTGGTGCCAGAATTCGTAGGGTGTGTGATCCTGCAGCTTTTTGACCCTTCTTGGGTAACTGATTAGGTATCGCAGGGATTATTAATGTAGTTGCAGGTGATGCGATGGGATTAACAAAGTCACCACCCAACGCTCTTAGCCCTGTACCCAATTCATCGATCATAAAAGCATTAACACGCCCCGCTCGCACCATTACATGAACAGTCAATGCTTTATCACCAGTTGCTAAAGAATCTAAAGGAACTGCTGTATAGCTTTTGGCCGGTAAATTTAATGACTTAATCGGTTGGGCTCCATTTTCCGAGTACGTCTGCAAATCAACGATTGCTTCACTCAAACCGCTGTTGATCACTATCAAGCGACCACGTGTGGTTATATCTGAACTTCCACCCACAAACCACTGTGATGTGATCGGCCCAGAACAAATAGCCCCACCTGCCCAACTACTCGAACGGCTTTGCCAAACCACTGGAGTCACGCCTTGTGCAGAGATTACAAGTGAATCTTTTGGGACTGCATATCGAAGAGTGTTAAATGAGATTGTCTTTGTACTTCGATTTTCAAGCCACTGAAACTGGGTTTTGGTGGAGGCAACCGAGATTTGTGAAGAGAGACCTTTCAGGGTTGGAGGACACACCACTGCTGGATAGCTCTCTGAAAAAACTGATTGCTGCGTAGAAGTACTTAAGAAAGTTGCCACCATAAAAGCCAGTACAAGAGTGAGGAGCGCTGAAATTTGCCGTCTCATGCCAACTCCGCCTCAGAGATTTCACGTTTTCTACGTCCAGCGGGTGTCGCAAATATAATCACAAGTATCCAGGTGATGATTTCAAATGAAAGCCACGCCCTTCGAATCGTGCCATCGTGCAGGAGAGAAATCTCCCCCGCCTCTGTTGCAATAAAAACTGGAAGGTTCTGTTCGCTCTTAACTCTCTCAAGGCGATAACCATTTTCAAGAATTTGCCAAGAACGATCAAAACTTTCAGTGAGTAAAATTCTTCCAGGGTGTTCTACATTTGTTCGTGCACCAATTTCTCCTGTATCCAAAAGAGTGCGTACACCATCTGCGCCAACAAGTACTAAGCGTCCGGTAACCCCCGCAACGCGCCAGACAATTCCTGTAGATGTTGCTGATGCTCGGGTGAAGCCACCGAAACTATCAATTGTGCGAATTACATCTGAGTCAAAAGGTAACTTCACAAATACATATTTTATTCCAAAGTCAGCAAAGACTTTACTGCTAGATATTCCAGAGCCATCTATAAGCGCCTGGGCTGCAGATGAGATCTCTTTCAACTGAGATGGTGCAATATCCGGTTCACCTAACGCAATATCTTTTCCATGGGAAATATAGAATTGAATACTCTTGGAATCAACACTGCCCACTTCACGAAGTACAAGCGTTTTTGTATCTTTCTCAGCACTCAAGAATGCCGGCATTACCGTATCTCTACTACTTTGTACGGGTGAAGTTGCCCCTGCAGTGATTGACCACCCGACTGCTGCGATTGAATACACTGCCGTAATACTTAATAAAAGCGCGGCCAAGATATGCCGAAAGTGAATATTTGTTGAAACTAAAACTGCACGAATTCGATCAAGGATTACTACTCCGGCGGCACTTGCGGCAATCGTTGCCCCTACTAAAAATGTTCCTACCCAGACTCTTGTGGGAGCTGAATCGCCGTGAGTTGCAATCGAAAAAGTTGAAAATAGAACTGCAGCCGACAGGAAGTAAGTGCCATATAGGGCAATGGCTTTAGCTGAACTTGAAGTAAAGAGAGCGATGAGCAGAATAAGGAGCAAGGGACTAACCAGCCACCAAGGTGGTGAACCTGCTCCTCCAGGATTTCCTAAGATAACTAACTCTCCCGCACCACCTGATAATTGTAAGCCAGGTTCAGCTAGGAATTTAGATGGTGAAATGAGTGCTTCAAATGAATACGGTGCAGTGAGAATATATGGCACAACCAGAAGTGTTAGTCGTTTTTTCAAACGCTCTAAAAAGAGAGATTTATTTAAACTTGTTAAGTAATCCTGATAATCTAAAAATGCGGCAGCCACTACGAGCCCTAAACAGATTACTGAAGCTATTAATGTAAATGCGTACAGAATTGCAAAAATTAAAGTAAAAGTAAATATCTGCCTCCAAGAATGGAGTTCTATCCTCTTCCAGTTACTTAAGAGAATAGGGAGCTGGGGTGCAATTATGAGAACGACAACTGTAGCCAAACGACCAGAATTGACTGCCGCTAGTGCGACTGGAGAAATTGCATAAATAAAACTAGCAGGGACACTAATCCAGTTATTATGAGTGAGCTTTCTGAACAGCTTAAGAATTGACACCATCATCGCAACAGGTGCAGTCAAGAAAAAAAGTGTTACAAGAAGTGGAGTTTTTCCAAAGAGTATTGAAGCAAAGATTGCCACAACAGCGACCCAAGGCGGTGAGGCTTGCGAACTCCCCATGCCTACTTGATGCCAGGATTCAAAGTAGCTTCGCCACAAATCACGCGCGCCACCAGGAGATGCAGGAAGCGCTCCTCCAATTAATGATCCTAGGCGCATTCTCGATGAAATTAAGGTGACTAAAGCCAAAAGAATGAATGCACTAACTTCTGGTTTTCGAAAAATATTGAACCAACGAACTCCGCTCGAAGGCACAAGTAAATCTTCATCTTCACTTGAATCTAGAATTGACGTTGAAGCTTCATTACTTTCCGGGATGAATCGACGACGGAGCGCATCGATTATGCGTGAAGATGTCAGCCGCAATTGTGACCACCTAGGAGGAATATATGGAGCCACAACGCGGGATGAAACAAATCTATGCAACTTACGATCTCTACGTGCCTTAATAATGATGCCTGGCTTAATTAGCAGAGTTGCAACTGCAAGTAGTTCATCGCTGGCATATCCTGGAAGTTTTGCCAGTAAGTAGCCAAGTGCTCGTAGCATGGCTGAGCCAAGAAGCTGGAGTGCAAGCCATGGAAGTAACCACCAACTTGAGTTGGCAAGAAGTACGTAAGCGGCATTGCGGCGATCAAGCAAGAGTGGTCGTTGCAAGAACGCACCTTTGACATCAATATTTCGACGCTCACTTGCAGATGCCTGTGCATGATAAACAACGGCAGAAGTCGCAGCAATAATCGAGTGTCCTGCAACTCGTGCTCGCCAACCAAAATCTACATCGTCTCGAAATAAGGCTAAGTTTTTGTCAAAGCCCCCAATCTCTTCAAATATATCTCGTCGAATTAATGCACCTGCAGTACTTACCGAGAGAACATCATGGACGCCATCATGTTGTCCTTGATCATATTCAAATGGTTCGAGCCCGGTCCATCTCGCACCATTACCAGCAATGCTTATGCCTGCTTCAAGAATATGTGTGCGATTGTGCCAACCAAGTAGCTTTGGCCCCACCATTGCTACTTGTGGCCGCTCTTGAATTGATGCTAATAAAAATTCAAGTGCGGTAGGGGCTGGCGCGCTGTCATCATGAATTAACCAGAGCCATTCAGTTTTTTCTACCGGACCACGATCAATTGAGTTAATGCCGAGTGCGACCGCTTCACCAAAACCACATTCGCGATCCGTGCTCAACGTTCGCACGCGCGCAGACTTCAATAATTTTAAAGTTGAATCTTCAGAACCTGTGTCAACTGCAACAATGTCATCTATGGGCCTAGTTTGAGAAGTGAGCGCAGCAACAGTTTCGGGTAGCCAAGTTTGCCCATCATGAGTAACGAGAATCGCGATAATGCGATGACCATCTAATGCCGCTTGTGCAGCCATAGACCTAACCTTTGAAAGGCTGCGAACTTACGCAGTGCGACGCTTTAAGCGACGGCGTTCGCGCTCGGATAGGCCGCCCCAAATTCCAAATCGCTCGTCATGTGCGAGCGCGTATTCCAAGCACTCTGAACGAACTTCGCAGGAGAGGCAGACGCGCTTTGCTTCGCGAGTAGATCCACCCTTTTCTGGAAAGAAAGCCTCTGGGTCAGTTTGTGCACAAAGAGAGCGCTCTTGCCATGAGAGTTCAATGTTTTCTCCGCTTGCAAGGGTGATTTTTGGGCCAGTCGTGGGGGTCGGGGAGTTCGTGGCTTCAGGTCGGATCGGCATACCGATTCTCCTTAATAGCTTTGTGTCTCGTCCCTCTTGGATAAGACGTTCTTAATAGTGAATTACACGCGTGTAAGTCGAATATGTCAAGTTAAATGAGTGGCAACCGGACATTAATTACCAGGAATTCAAGCAGGAATTGTGAGAATCTCGTCATTCGTGACAAAAGAGGCCGATATATGTGCGTTTTGACGCACTGTTGCATTAGCTTCGATAAATGAATCAGACACAGTTGCAGATTTTTCGACAACAGCCCCGGCATCAATGATCGACCCAGAGATATGTGCCCCTGATCCGAT
Source organism: Actinomycetota bacterium (assembly GCA_009700025.1). Lineage (GTDB taxonomy): Bacteria > Actinomycetota > Actinomycetes > Nanopelagicales > Nanopelagicaceae > Planktophila. Next base: position 34,884 of record WLMW01000005.1, on the reverse strand, counting down.
GACCGCTCCAGCCCCAATGCACGACCCCCCATCGATGATTGCACTGACATCTACTGTGGCCGTCTCCATTATCAAGGATTGTTCATCGTGGTGTGCAACATTTGCCATTTGAAGTGCAGATGAATCAGCAAGGCCTGTAACTAAATCACGTGAACCCTTCAATAAAGCATTAGGAGTACCGATATCTAGCCAATAGGAGTTGTCTAAGAATCCAAAAACTTTACTTTGATTATTGATAAGTGTCGGGAAAGTTTCGCGCTCAAGACTAATAACCGTTTTCAAGGGAATAGCCTTAATGACTTTCGGATTAAACACATAACACCCAGCATTAATTGTGTTGGTGACTGGATTTTCCATTTTCTCTAAGAACGCTGTGACTCTTCCATCGCTATCAGTCGGTACGCAGCCATATGCACGCGCATCTTCGACAGAAGTTAAATGCAATGTGAGATCAGCTCCATGACTTTCATGTTGACGAATTTGTTCTGATAAATCGTGAGAACTTAAAACATCTCCATTAAAAACAACTACTGATGCGTCATTATTGGAAAGAAGTTGAGCAGCATTTGCAATTGCGCCGCCTGTTCCTAGTGGTTGATCTTCAACGGCATAGAGCAACTCCATACCCCACCGTGAACCATTACCGAAATAAGGAGTGAAAAGCTCAGATAAGTAGGATGTTGCAAGTACAACTTTTGTAATTCCGGCTTTGCGTGCCATTGCTAATTGATGTTCAGTAACCGGTAAGCCAGCAACTGTGAGCATTGGTTTAGGCGTATGTTTTGTTAATGGCATAAGGCGCGTACCAAAACCGCCAACAAGTAGAATTCCTACTGCCATTCTTAGGCCAGCAATCGTTGAACAGCATCATCAATCTGAGCATCGGTAGCCGTCATTGCTATACGAATAAATCGTGAACCTGCAGCGCCATAGAAGCCACCTGGCGTAGCTAAAATTCCGCGGTGGGCTAACCATTCAACACTTAGCCAAGCGTCCTCATCACGGGTGCACCACAAGTACAAACCAGAGTCACTAAACTCGATACGAAATCCAACAGCTTCAAGTGCTGGCCGCAATGCATCTCGCCGAGTGTTATACCGTGCCCGTTGCTCTGCCACATGAACATCATCGCTGAGTGCTGCAATCATTGCTTTCTGAACTGGGAGTGGCACCATCATTCCTGCGTGCTTTCGCAGTTCAAGAATTTTGGCAATCAACTTTTTGTCGCCAACCATAAAAGCTGCTCGATAACCCGCCATAGACGAACGCTTTGATAGCGAGTGCACTGCCAAGATATTTGTGTTGTCTCCATCGCTTTGGGATAGAACTGAAAAAGACTTCGCACTGTGATCGAACTCCAGATAACACTCATCTGAAACCAACACTGCATTATTTGTCCGTGCCCAAGAAATTGCTGCTCGTAACTCTTCGGTGCTATGCACACGACCTGTTGGGTTTGATGGTGAATTCAGCCAGGCCAAGTCGGCGACAGGCCACTGTTTAGCATCGATCACAACTGGAATAGACTGCGCCTGAGCAATCACTGCACCAACATGATACGTAGGATATGCAATTTCAGGTATCAAAACTCTTTGCGATTCCAGAATTGTTGGTAGCCATGCCACTAACTCTTTTGATCCAATGAGCGGTAAAACATCAAATTCTCCACTTGCACCCAACCGCTCAACTGCCCAATTTCTTATCGCAGCCCGAAGTTCTGGCGTACCTGTTGTTACTGGATAACTTGGAGAGTTTGATGCATCTTGAAATGCTCGTTGAATAAATTCCGGAGTTGCATCAACAGGAGTCCCCTGCGACAAATCGATAATTCCCTCTGGATGTCTGCGCGCAATCTCACCGAAGGGGGCAAGTGCATCCCAAGGAAAATCTGGGAGTTGTTCGCGCAAAAAAATTACTCGCTCTTTGGAGGAAGTGCCATTATTTGAGCATGATCGGTGTTGGTTGGGCCCATTTTGGCTGCTCCGCCAGGGGATCCAATTTCAACAAAGAACTCGGTGTTTATTTTTAGCGCATCTTTCCATTGAGGTGGCACATCATCTTCATAATAAATAGCTTCTACGGGACAAACTGGCTCACATGCACCGCAGTCCACGCACTCATCGGGCTGGATATAGAGCATTCGTGAGCCCTCATAGATACAGTCCACGGGGCACTCTTCGATGCAGGATTTATCTTTCACATCGACACTTGGCTCTGCGATTATGTACGTCACGTTATTGCCTCCAGCTTTTCAGATTGCGGACTGGCTGATTCTAATCGGTTTTGCCTACCACTCGCGATATTGAAGTAAAGGTTTATCGTTGTGCCATGGTTAGCGAGCTCCAAGGGCAGTTTGAAGCCCTCATTGGTAAACGCCTCACGATTCGTCTCCACGATCCCGATGGAGGCTTCCGCGACATAGTTGGGATTTTGGAGAGTTCTCACTCGCTTCGAAACCGGCACGGACGACTGATTGAGTTCTCTCATGATGAGATTTTTATTTGGCGAGAGGTAATTGCCAAGGTATGACACTTGCTATCTATGACACTGCCAGCCGCGTGGTTAAGGCCATTCAAAGCCAAAACGGTGTGACATCCATGTACTGCTGTGGTCCCACCGTTTATCGGGATGCGCATGTTGGCAATCTGCGAACATTCTTGCTCTCAGATCTCATTCGCCGTGTGATTGAAGTTACTGGGGGCAAAGTCGAACTTATTCAAAATATCACTGATGTTGGGCATATGTCTGTGGATGTAATTGGCGAGGACAAATTATTAGCTCAAGCCACCGCAGAAAATAAGGATCCTTTTGAAATTGCTCGCATATACGAGGCCAAGTTTCATAAAGATCTTGCGCTTCTCAATGTGATGAAGGCAGATAATTATCCAAGAGCAAGCGAATCGATAGATTTAATGATCGCCATGATTACGGATCTTATTTCAAAAAACTTTGCATACATCGGCAGCGATGGGTCTGTATATTTTGATTCAAAAGCATTTGTGAGTTATGGCAATATCAGTGGTAACCGACTTGAAGCTCTCAAGCCTGGACACCGCTACGAATACAGCGATGAGAGTGGTAAGCGTTTCCACGCTGATTGGGCGCTATGGAAAACTGCGGGAGAGCGCACAGAAATGATTTGGGAATCACCTTGGGGCTTTGGCTTTCCCGGATGGCATATCGAATGTTCGGCTATGTCGATGCACTTACTAAGTGACCATGTGAACGTTCATGTCGGCGGGATAGACCTGAGATTTCCGCATCATGAGAATGAGCGGGCGCAATCGAACGCCACTACTGGCGCAGAAACTGTTGATTTATGGGTACATGGTGAACATCTTTTATTTGAAGGTCGAAAGATGTCCAAAAGTTCAGGCAATGTAGTACTCCTTTCGGATATTGTTTCACGGGGCCTAGATCCACTCTCTGCTCGTTTATGCTTTCTGGAAAATCGATTCCGATCACAGATGGATTTGACTTGGTCTGCATTAGAAATTGCAGATGCTCAACTGGACAAGTGGCGAACAAAAACGACACTTTGGGGAGCATCAACCGAGTTCAAAGTTGACCTTGCTTTCCTCGAGGCAATCGAGCTTGATCTGGACACGCCTCGCGCACTTCAACGTTTACGTTTAATTGAAAAGAGCTCTGAAATTTCCGATTCGGAGAAACGCGCAATTTTTATTTATGCGGACAAAGTTTTGGGATTAGATTTAACGCGGCCAGCATTAGTGAGAGGGATTTCGATAGAACAACAGGAGATGCTGGATGCCCGCTTTATTGCACGGTCTGAAAAACGTTGGAGTGATAGTGATGCGCTACGTCTGGCATTAGAAAAATCTGGTTTGGAAATTAAGGATGGAGCTTCTGGACAAGAATGGAGTTGGCGTTAGGCCGGAAGTAATACAGATAGAACTAAAATTAAAAAACCACCATTAATGAGTGATACACCTACTGCACTCCCCTCAATTAAATATTCATCACTCACTCCGGGAAATCCCGCGCGAAGGACAACTGCTATCCACGCAAAGCTTGCAAGAATTCTTAAATTTCTGCTTCCCCACAAACGCCCAATGCTCCAAATTCCTGCACAAGTTGCGCAAAGGCTAAGAATTAATCCAAATGGAGGCAAAGTTGAATGCAACAAAACTGAGCCCAATCCAAGGGCTGCTCCAATAAAAACTGTGTAAATAACTCGCATTAAATAGCTACTCCTGAGGTTAAATCACTTTCACGGCCATTGCTATCAAATGGTGCTGTCTTTTCACCTCGGACGAGCGTGTAGTACTCATGCCCCCAAACCTGAAGACCCATATTATCTGAAAGTGCAAAAAATGGCCCATCAAGTGCGATTTGAGTCGCATGCGCTTTCATAGCTTCCATCTTTGCAGCAACGAAATCATTTGCATCAATTAAGGTTGTGACAAATGATTCATCTTTAGCGAATGGAATTTCATTAATGTCATCCGTTCCAAAGAAATCAGTACCAGCTTCCTTCATCGCTTCCATGCCAGCTGCAATGACAGATTTAGGTATGGTGTTCCAGTAAATTTTTTGTATCTGCCACGTCGAAAGCTCACTCGCACGCATTGCAACCAGGTGAGCTTTGATGTGATCAGGATGACCATAACCACCAATCTCATCATAAGTAATCAAAATATGGGGCTGAACTTCTTCAATAATTTCAACAAGAAGCTTTGCCACGGTATCAAGATCGGCCTGCCAAAAAACATCAGGCCGATTATTAGGTTCTGTACCCATCATTCCGCTATCGCGAAATTTTCCCAGGAATCGATGGTCAACTACACCGAGAGCACGCATTGCGTTTTCAAGTTCAATTTCGCGGTGAGGACCAAGTAAATCATCCTGCGAACTTGCAAGATTTGAAAGAGCGGGCACAAGGACTTCGCCTTCTTCACCGCGAGTACATGTAACTAAAGTGACCTTTGCGCCACGTGCCGCATATAGAGCCATAGTTGCACCATTGTTAATCGTTTCATCATCTGGGTGCGCATGAACTAAGAGAATTCGATATCCAACGTAGGATTGTTTCATCAGTAAACCGTACATGTTGGATCAATTTCTTCGGCCCAAGCCAAGACACCACCAGTTACATGTGTCGAGCGGTTAAAGCCCCCATCTTTCAGGACTTGTAGGGCTGTTGCCGATCTCTTTCCAGAACGGCAATAAACAATAATCTCTCTGTCAAAAGGCATTTTTGCAAGAGCGCTTCCATCAAGAAAGCCAGCAAGTGGAATTAATTGACCACCGGGGATTTTCACTATTTCAAACTCATGCGGTTCACGCACATCAACAAGGAAGTACTCGCTTCCACTATCAATCTTTAATTTAAGTTCAAAGACCGAAATCTCACTCAGACTTGGTGGCAGGCAGAAACTTTCATAATCTTCAAGTAGGGCTACCAGAGTTGGATTTTTTCCACATGCGATGCAACTAGGATCTTTTGAGAGATTGAGCGAACGAAACATCATTGACAAGGCGTCGTACATGATAATTGAGCCGATGAGTGGCTCACCAATTCCAGTAATCAATTTAATAGCTTCAGTCGCCTGAATAGAGCCAATGGATGCGCATAAAACTCCCAATACTCCAGCTTCAGAACAACTTGGTGTGTCACTCGGTGGCACGGGATGTAGGCAGCGGTAACACGGTCCGTGTTGAGACCAGAAAACACTTACCTGTCCATCAAAGCGAAGAACTGAGCCCCAAATATAGGGTTTATTCAATAAGACACAGGCATCATTTATTAAGTATCGAGTAGCAAAATTATCGCTCCCGTCAATAATTAAGTCATAATCTTTAAAGATTTCCATCACATTCGAATTATCCAACTTTAGATTATGAGTGATGACGTTTACTAATGGGTTTATTTCCATAATCTTCTTTGTGGCAATATCTACCTTGCTTTTTCCTATATCGCTTTGGCTGTAAATTATTTGCCTTTGTAAATTCGATTCATCAACAGTATCGAATTCAACAATTCCTATTGTTCCTACTCCGGCACTTGCTAAGTACATCAATATCGGTGAACCCAATCCGCCCGCACCAACGCACACCACTTTGGCGTTTTTTAATCGTCTTTGCCCCTGCGCAGATACATCTGGAATTACGGTCTGTCGACTATAACGACGCATTTCATCGGCACTTAGCTCAAGCCCGGTATCTACAAGTGGTGGAATTTTCATAGCAGGCCAATACTGCCGTAGTCGCTCAGCCGATGCCAATTATTTACTAAGTTATGGTAAAAAGTACTCAAACCCCTCTACGATTGCACCAATGACTACTTCAGATGTATCGAATAAAGCGCGCTTGCCTCGTGATGAGCGCCGAGCGCTTTTACTGTCGGCAGCGCTTGAGGTTTTCACTGTTGCCGGTTACCACTCAGCCGCTATGGACGAAATCGCCGATCGCGCTAATGTAAGTAAACCTGTGTTGTATCAACATTTTCCATCCAAGCTTGAACTTTATTTGGCAGTTTTAGACTTGCACATTGATTCACTTGTATTTGAAATTCAGAGGGCAATTGCTTCAACACCCGATAATGCAAATCGTGTACATGCAACCGTAGATGCATATTTTGCTTTCATTGAAAAGGAAGGCGAAGCATTTAGATTGCTATTTGAAAGTGATATGAGTGTTGAGCCATCAGTGCGTGAACGTCTCAATCGCATGACTTATGACTGTGCCGCAGCGGCGAGCGCCGTAATTTCAATCGACACTGGTCTTCCCAAGGAAGCATCCATGCTGCTTGGGGTTGGGATGATTGGATATGCCCAAGTCACAGCTCGTCATTGGTTAGATCGTGATAGCGCCTTGACTCGCGAACAAGCAGTCGAACTCGTCAATAATCTTATGTGGAGAGGCATTTCTGGTTTTCCGCGCAATTAAAGGCCGATAGGATTACCTCCATGAGTGCTAAAAAAATCGAAGTAGCGGTGAAATCCGAAGTCCGCATCGCTGTTACTCGCGTTGCAAGTGACATCGTTTTTGAAAGCCCAATGACTACAACTGAAGTAAAAAGTGCTGTCTCTGAAGCGCTTTCAAAAGGCAATCCGCTGATGCTCAGTGATGTTCGTGGCCATGAAATTATTGTTCCGGCAGACAAGATTGGATTCGTCGAAGTCGGCGAGCCTGCATCACGTCGTGTCGGCTTCGGCGCCGCCTAAAGTGTCACTGACTTTCGCGCAGCTTCCTCTTCGCCCAGAAACCATAGAAGCTCTACACGCCCATGGATTTATCGCGCCATTTGCAATTCAGGAGATGGTTTTACCCATTGCACTAGCTGATGGTGATGTCATCGGACAAGCCAAGACTGGTACAGGAAAAACGCTCGCATTTGGTATTCCCGTCATCGAACGTGTTGTTGCTCCTAATGATTTCGAATGGGCCGATTTTCCAACAAAGGGAATGCCGCAAGTCTTAGTTGTCGTTCCCACCCGCGAGCTCTGCACGCAAGTTACTAAAGATATTGAGGAGCTTGCTAACAATCGAGGAATTCGTACTCTCGCAGTTTATGGTGGTCGTGCTTTCGAACCACAAATTGAAGCGCTTCAAGCAGGTGTAGAAATTGTGGTTGGAACTCCAGGACGTCTTCTCGACCTTTCGCGCCAAGGTCAATTAAAGTTAAAAGAAGTATCTCGACTTGTTCTAGATGAAGCTGACGAGATGCTAGATCTCGGATTTTTACCTGATGTTGAAAAGATTTTAGCAAATACTCCGAATCGCACTCAGACCATGCTTTTTTCAGCAACGATGCCTGGAGATATCATCGCACTGGCACGACGTTTTATGAATCAGCCGATTCATATTCGCACTCAAGATAGCGAAGATGAAGGCGCAGTTGTTAACAGGATTGAACAACATGTCCTAAGAGCCCATGCCATGGACAAGATTGAAATGCTCGCCCGAATACTTCAGGCCGATGGTCGAGGCCCCACAATAGTTTTCTGTCGCACTAAGCGGACTTGCCAGAAAACAGCGGATGATCTACTAGAACGTGGGTTTAAAGCTGACACAATTCATGGAGACTTGGGGCAAGGCGCTCGAGAAAAAGCTCTTCGCGATTTCAAAGCAGGAAAATCTGATGTGCTAGTTGCTACAGATGTGGCAGCACGTGGTATTGATATTGAAGGTATTACGCATGTTATTAACTTCCAATGTCCAGAAGATGAAAAGACTTACGTTCACCGTATTGGGCGTACTGCTCGTGCGGGTGCGGATGGAATCGCTGTAACTTTTGTGGATTGGGATGAACTTGCACGTTGGAAAATGATAAATCAAGCCTTAGAGCTTGGATTAGCTGAGCCAGAAGAAACTTACTCCTCTTCGCCACATCTCTTTGAAATATTAAATATTCCTACTGGTTCAACTGGGCGAATGATTAAAGCCAAACCTGTTGTACGTGTAGAGAGTAAATCGACATCAACGCCACGCAAAGAGAGTTCATCACCTAAGGTAGCAAAGCCTAAAGAAAAAGTAGAACGAACACGTGTCAGAACTAAAAAGTTTAAAGAAAGTTAAGCAAGAATAAACACTCGCACGGCATCAACTAGCATCTGAACTGCAATTGCAGCGAGAAGAAGCCCTGCGATTCGGGCTACTAGAGTTACACCCGCTTCTTTTATTACTTTTAAAATCGTAGTCGAGGCCATTAAAACCGCGGCGATAGCGATATGGACTCCGACAACTGCAGCGATTAAGCCTAAAATCTTAGGAGTTGTATTAGCGCCCTGCACAAAAATCATGGTCGCAACAATTGCACCAGGACCAGCGAGTAAGGGAGTTCCGAGCGGGACAAGAGCAATATTTGCGTCTTTACTTTGACTCTTGCCACTGCCTGTCCCACCCGTAAGTAAATCAAGTGAAATAAGGAGTAAAAGTAACGCACCCGCTGCTTGTAACGCTGCCATAGAGATATTGAGGTAACTCAGAATAAAGCGTCCAAATAATGCAAAGAGAGTAATAACAGAGAATGAAACTGATGCGGCCTTGATTGCCAGGATTCTGCGCTCTTTGGATGTTTTATGTGCAACAAGTGCTAAAAAGATTGGTGTCGCACCAGGGGGATCCATAATTACAAAGAGGGTGACAAAGGATTGAATCGCAAATGTTAAGGCACCAACTTGAATGGCCTTCATGCTCTTACCACCCTTCGCTCCAGTGCTAGAGACTCTAGCTTTTCCCACTGATCAGGTGCTGTATGAAACTCACCTAATGAATTGAGTTTACCGTTCCCATGGTAATCGCTTGCACCAGTGATTACTAAATTTAGCTCTTGGGCAATCACACGCAACATAGCTCGCTCTTCTGGATTTTGATCACGGTGATCAACTTCAATTCCATGTAAACCTGCATCTGCCAGCTCTTGAAAGTTAGATGAATCCAAGATGTGTCCACGAAGTGATGCAAGAGGGTGAGCAATAACTGCTACTCCCCCAGCACTTCGAATCATTCGAACCGCTTCAATAGGAGTTGGTGCTGCATGAGAAACATAAAAAGCCGAATCATTGTTGAGCATTCCTTGAAAAGCTTCGTCGCGAGATTTAATAATGCCTTTATTAACTAAAGCATCGGCTAAATGAGGCCTTCCTAACGTCGCCCCTGCTGGTCGTGCAGCCTCGACATCACTCATGCTGATATCCATGCCTGCTGCACGCATTTTTTCAATCATCTTCCGCATTCGCGGTAACCGTCCGTCGCGAGTTTCTTCAAGCATTATCTGCATCTCTGGATTATTCCCATCAAAGAGCAGACCTAACATATGAACGCTTGTGCCTTCATCGGTAAGGCAGGAAATTTCACTTCCTAACGCGAGAGAAATGTCTCCTCGCACCGACTCTACGGCCTCTTGCCAACTTGAAGTTGTATCGTGATCAGTAATTCCAAGGACTTTCATCCCCATAGAAATAGCTTTATTTACAAGTTCGCGAGGAGAATCAGTTCCATCACTCTTATTGGTGTGGGTATGCAAATCTATCATGGTGCTACTTCTCTCTGGCTACTACGTGTTCGAGTGACCACTAAAACGCAACCACCCAAAATCAATGCGATTCCAGGAAGAATTCCAAGTGGAGGTTTTTGCCCCATCCACCAAATAGCAAGTACCGAACTAACTGGCACTTCAAAGAAAATAATAAGCGAAACAATTGCAGGTGACACTCGTTTGAGTGCAGCATTAAACATAGTGTGACCAAGAATTTGTGCTCCAAGAATTAAACCTAACAAGATCCACCACTCTCGTGCCGTGAAGTTAAAAAGTGAATATCCTGATAAGAGCGCAATAGGAAGAGCGGTGATTGCACATACAAAGTAACAAATGGTTGTATATGTTGTTGTTTCTAAAGTTCTCTGCGCTTTTGATCCCGCCATCATGTAAAGCGCTGCTAATGCCGCCGAAATAAGTGCAGCGATATCACCTAGAAATGACTTGAGAGATATATTTAAATCGACTCCGGAAATGAGTAAGACTCCGGAAAAACTCACAACCATTCCAAGCCAAGCTTTTGATGGAATATGACCTCCACTCATTTTTACAAAAAGTGCAGCAAATATAGGCTGTAATGCAACAAGTGCAGTACCTGCAGCAACTGTGGTCCATCGCATTGCCAAGAAGAAGCCGATAAAGTGGACCGCCAATAAAATTCCTGCAATAACTGCCCATTTAACTCCGCTGCGTTGGGGTTTGTGGCGAAGTGCAAATGGCAATGTCAGTAATGATCCACCTAAATTGCGCCAGAAAATTAACGTTGGTATTGGCATCGCACTCATTGCAATGAGAGGGCCAGATGTGCCAATCCCAATTATTCCAAGACCCAGTCGAATCAAGTCTGGGCGTGCAGGAATGGCCGTATGGCTATCGCGGATATGTTGCCCGCTCTGCAATTGTTCACCCGTACTCATAAGAGAAAGGTACCCTTAACCCATGAGCGGAAATCTCCTGAACCGAGTATTTCTCGCCCGTCTTGCAGGCACCGCAGTCTTTGACCCCAATGGTGATCCAGTAGGAAAGGTGCGAGATGCCGTTGCGACCCTTCGCACAAATAATTTGCCACCTCGAATCTTGGGGCTAGTTGTTGAAGTACCTCTACGCCGTCGTGTATTTGTTCCGATTACTCGTGTCACTTCGATTGAAAGTGGCGCAGTTATCATTACTGGACTACTCAATATGCGCCGATACGAAACACGTCCTGGCGAAGTTTTAGTGCTTGGCGACATGTTAGATCGTTCAATTACTTTGGTGGCTACAGATGAAGCTGTCGTTGTTGAAGATATGGCGATGGAACAAAATCACACAGGTGATTGGTTGATCACACGAGTACACATCATGCGTTCAGGTCGTGGATTTCGACGCAAAGGCGCAACTTCAACTGTATCTTGGGAAGATGTCGTTGGTTTTGCACACACTGAACAAAATCAAGGTGTAACTAACCTCCTGTTAACTTTGGCAAATCTGCGTGCAGCTGATTTAGCAACGGTGCTTCAGGATTTGCCTCCTAAGCGACGCGTCGAAGTTGCGGGAGCGCTTGCAGATGAACGTCTTGCCGATGTTTTGGAAGAGATGGATGAAGATGATCGAGTTGCGCTTCTCGCAGAGCTTGAAGGCGAACGCGCAGCAGATGTGCTTGGTGAGATGGATCCCGATGATGCTGCGGACTTATTGCGTGAAATAGGTCAAGAGCGAGCCGAAGCATTAATTGAACTCATGGAGCCAGAAGATGCCGAAGATGTTCTTCGCCTTATGACTTATGAAGATTACTCCGCGGGTGGAATGATGACAACCGAACCTATTGTTATGAGCGCTGATTACTCTGTTGCAGATGCTTTAGCAGCAGTGCGTCAAAAAGAAATTTCTCCTGCCTTGGCATCACAAATATTTATCGCACGGCAGCCTCTTGAAACACCCACCGGTCGATTCATAGGTACGGTGCATTACCAACGATTACTACGTGAACCACCTTCCACATTGTTAGGTTCAATAGTCGATACGCACTCCAGAGGAGTGAAGCCAGATGCATCTCTGCATGAAGTTTCCTCTCATTTAGCCAGCTACAACATGCTCTCATTGCCAGTTCTGGATTCAAATGATCGCTTACTCGGTGCAATCACCGTTGATGATGTTCTCGACCACTTATTGCCAGAAAACTGGCGCCACGATCACCGCGAGAAATCGCCAGTCTCATATAAGGAGGGTTAGTTATGGCACGTAACTTCGGTTTAGATACACCTCGCGAAACCCGCCGATCTTTGCGACCAAATTTTGATCCGGAAACTTTTGGTCGTCTGTCAGAGCGTTTTGCCAGATTCTTAGGTACTGCACGGTTCTTGGTCTACATGACTATTTTTGTGTTTAGTTGGGTCGTTTGGAATTCCACCGCGCCTAACAATCTGCGCTTTGACGACTACCCATTTATTTTCTTAACATTAATTCTTTCATTGCAAGCATCTTATGCAGCGCCATTAATCTTGCTCGCTCAAAATCGACAAGCAGATCGTGACCGAATTCAACTCAATGAAGATCGTGCGCGAAATGAACGAAGTATTGCCGACGCCGAATACTTAACCCGTGAGATAGCTGCGTTGAGAATTTCGCTGGGTGAAGTGGCGACTCGTGATTTTGTGCGCGACGAACTTTCAGATTTAGCAAAAGAGGTAATTACCGAACTACGTAGCGATTCCAAGTCTGACTCCTAATAAAGACTTGCTTCGCTTTATTAATTTCTCTGCGATGGAATTAAGTGCTATTGCACTTGGAGAGTCTGGGTCAGAAATAACTACAGGTACCCCTGCATCTCCACCGAGACGAAGATCAACGCTAAATGGAATTTTTCCCAATAGGGCAACATCGCTACCGACTAATTGAGAAAGGCGTTTAGCGGTTTCTTCACCTCCGCCATTTCCAAATAGTGAAACAATTGCTCCAGATGCTGGATCAATATATTCAGACATATTTTCTACTACACCAATTACTTGCTGATGAATCTGATGTGCAATTCTGCCTGCACGTTCAGCAACTTCAGCGGCAGCAACTTGCGGTGTAGTAACGACCAAGATCTCTGAGGTTGGAATCAACTGGCCCAGCGAAATTGCTAAATCGCCAGTTCCAGGTGGCAAATCTATGAGGAGTAAGTCCAAATCGCCCCAATAAGCGTCAGAGAGCAGCTGCTCCAAAACTCGATGCAACAGTGGGCCGCGATATGCAACTGCATCACTTCGCTCTGGCTTAAACATCTCCATTGAAACGGTCTTTACACCAAAAGATTCCAGTGGAATAAACATTTGATCGATAGCTGTTGGACGCTGACCCATTAGACCCATGAGACGTGGAATCGAATGACCATATACGTCAGCATCTAGGATTCCAACGCGAAGTCCTCTATTCGCCGCAGCAACCGCGAGGTTAGCTGTTACGGATGACTTTCCAACTCCGCCTTTGCCCGATGCAATTCCGATTACGCGCGTGAGTGAGTCAGGTTGTGCAAATGGAATGAACTTTTCGCGACCATTGCGCATAATCTTTTTGACGTTATCGCGTTGCTCTTGTGACATTACGCCGAAATTTAAATTGACACTTTTAACGCCTTCAATTACTGAGACTGCATTGGTGATATCACCACGAAGTCGATCCTGCATAGGACATCCAGAGATTGTAAGAAGAAGTGTTATTGAGACAATTCCATCGTTTTCATTTAATTCATCAACCATCCCAAGTTCAGTGATGGATTTGTGAAGTTCGGGATCTTGAACTGCAGATAGTGCCTCTGAAATCTGATCAATTAGATTCATATGAGATCTGGGTCAATCCGCGCTTCAAGGCGCTTCGTCTTGGTCACTGGCTTTTCCTCCATTAAGTCGGCAAGCTGCTTTTTAACAAAAGTTTTAGGATGAAGATCCGCAGGTTGCAGATTTTCAAATCCTGGTCCTAGATTTTCCTTCAATTCTGCAGTAGCAAGTTGCGATAAGTTGCGAAGTTTTTTTAACATTTTTGCTGCCTCAACTGCAACCTTTGGCAGACGTTCAGGACCAACTAAAATCATCGCCAAAATAGCAAGGCCAACGAGTTCTCCAGCGCCGATATCAAAGAACATGTGCTGAGCCTATCCGCAACACGGCCGTTAGTCTTTTGCTGCAACTAAAGTAAGTGTGGCTGAGAACTCAGTTTTTCCACGTATATATTTTATTGTGACAACATCGCCAACATTCTTTGATCTCACTGCGACAATAAGCTCTTCGGCTGCAGTAATTTCTCGATTTTCAAATTTGATAATAATGTCTCCTGGCTTAATGCCTGCCTTTTGTGCAGGACCGCCTGCCATGACACCTGACTTTGATTGAGCAACGAGTGCGCCTAAGCCAGTGAAGTTCATGTCCAGTGAAACTCCCAAGATCGGATATGTCGCTTTTCCAGTTTTAATTAACTGATTTGCGGTTTTACGGGCTTGGTTAATTGGAATCGCAAAACCTAACCCAATTGAACCTGTTTGAGCCGTTGAGCCAAGTGATGCAATTGCAGAATTAACACCAATGACCGCACCTGTTGAGTCAACGAGAGGTCCGCCAGAGTTACCTGGATTAATTGCTGCGTCCGTTTGGAGCGCATTAATAAATGAGTTTTCAGTCGCAGATTCACCTGCTGTTACTGGACGATCTTTTGCGCTTATGATTCCAAGAGTCACTGTGCCGGAAAGACCAAGCGGTGATCCGATAGCAATAACTGGATCACCTACGGCAACTTTGTCGCTATCTCCAAACTGGAGTGCAACTAAGTTTGTAGCTCGGATTTTTAAAACAGCTAAATCATAAGATGAATCACGACCAACGATAGTTGCTTCATAGACATCTCCATTGTTGAGCGTGACACGGCACGTACCACCAGTTTGAGCGAAAGATGCAATCACGTGGTTATTCGTTAAAATATACCCAGAGCTGTCGACAACAAAGCCAGAACCAGTGCCACCGCCATCGCTTGTGCGTGTGGTGATTGAAACTACTGATGGTAAAACGCGAGCAGCAATTCCTGCTACGGAGTCTGGTGCTCTTTCTATAACACTTGTTGATGACACTAAATTTGCATTCTGAAAAAGAGTTCCACCGGTAGCAGTAGAGCCTAATAATCCGCCAATGATTCCAGCCAATAGTGCGATAAAGGCGATATTTGAACGGGGCGTGGATCTACTTCTTGGAGACTCCCACCAAGCGGGTGCAATCTCAGATTTCTTCTTCCGTGGAAATATCATAGATTTATTCTGCTACAACTTCGTCGCAACTAACAAACCATCACCAGTTGTAATTAGCGTGCTTACCCAATGTTCTGTGTCGCTTTTAATTATCTTCCCAGCGTCTCGAAGTGAGACTGTCTTTGGGTCGCGTTGTGTTGGATCACAGACTTTAGAGCCACCGAAGAAATTATCAATTACAAGCGCCCCGCCACTTCTTAAAATACGGTGCGCCTCACCTATAACGAATGCAAGATCTTCGGGGTTATGGCGGAGTACGACAAGATCATAAGCTCGGTCTGTTAACTTTGAAATCACATCCAAAACTGAGTTGGTAATCAAGCGGTAACGGGTTTGCGCGATATCTGCTTCATTAAATGCCAATTTTGCAATGCGTGTATGTTCCATTTCATCATCAATTGAAGTCAAAGTTCCACTGGTAATCATTCCATCTAGCAACCAAAGGGATCCAACTCCTGAACCAGTACCTACTTCTACAACTGACTGAGCAGATAATGTGAATGCCAAATGACGAAGGTATGCACCGGCACCTGGTGTTGCATCTATCGTGCCGAGTTCGACTCCACGTGCACGCGCTTGTGACTTGAAATGGTCTTCTGTAATAAAACTTTCGGCATATGAGTGTGGGTCGATTTTCATCACAGAGACATTATCCATTGCGTAAGTAATCGAACACCATAACCTGTGCCACCTTTTGGATTTTCTCCTGCATCTGTTTCACTACGCCCTGTACCTGCAATGTCTAAATGCAGCCAACGACGCTCTCCTGCAAAGTGCTCAAGGAAGAGTGCAGCAGTGACCGAACCAGCAGAGTATTTGGCATGGCTTGCATCATGATTGAAATCTGCAATGTCGCTGTTTAGAGAATCTTGATAGTCATCAATAAGCGGCATTCTCCACACACGATCTCCTGATTCTGTGCCAGCTTTTTCAAACTGGGCGGCAAGTTTGTCATCTCGCGTATACATAGCCGCAAATTGTCGACCTAGGCCTAAAGTTGCAGAACCAGTCAGAGTTGCAATATCAATTAAGTAATCTGGATTTAAATTAATATCGGCATACGCTAGGCCGTCAGCAAGGACTAAGCGACCTTCAGCATCGGTGTTTATAACTTCAACTGTTGTTCCGCCATAGTGCGTGATTACATCACTAGGTCGCTGAGCAGTAGCAGAAATAGCATTTTCTGCACACATCATTAGCGCTGTAACGCGGACATTAGGCTGTAAATCTTCTAGTGCTGTCAGTGTGGCAAGAATGGCTGCCGCACCTGCCATGTCGGACTTCATTGGAATCATTAAATCGTATGGGCGTTTTAGCGAAATTCCTCCCGTATCGAAAGTAATTCCCTTGCCAACTAGAACTACATGCGGCGGCTGAGTTTGCCCTTTTTTATAACTTTTCGGAGTGTAAGTAACCTCAATAAAGCGCGGTCCCGGTTTTGGTGCAGAGTTACCAACTGCACGCAAACCGCCAAACTCTTTTAACTCTGCTCCACTTAAGACTTCAACTTTTAAGTGTGTTGATTTGGCAAAGCCTTGCGCTTGGCTAGCCATCCACTTAGGAGTTTTAATATTAGAAGGCGTATGGACCAGATCGCGAGCGCGAGCGACGGCTTTCGCAAGAACATAAGCATGATCGACTATCTTCCTATCATTGCTCGCAACTAAGAAAGCAGGAACATCTGCTGGTTGACCACTCTTTAAACTCCAGAGGTAAGCACCCATGGTTAATGAGATTGAATGAGCAGCTATATCAACTTCATTCACTGCGCATGCAGAATAAACCGAGATTTTTTTCCCACGAACTTTTCGTGCAATTGCTGTTGCGGCAATTCGAAAAGATTGAGTTGTTTCATCACCCACCGACGTTAAATAAATCCGTTCAGTTGCAGAATCAATCGCACTCACTGGAATTTCGAATATCTCACCAACTTTCCCGGTTGGAGAAAAAAATAAAAGTTCATCAATAAGATTTATCTCAAAATATTTTTCAACTTCTTTAATAATTGTCCCTGGTCCTTTAAAAATAAAATTCCCAGAACTATCTTTAATATATGCCAGAGCGATTGCATCAGCATCAATTGCTGAACTAAGTTTTACTGGTGCACTGGTAAGAGTCGAAGACATGCGTTAAAGGCTAGTGCCTGCTGAACCTTTACTTCTTAACTAAAGCGACCGCGGCATGAAGTGCTGCGCTGAGGTTATTTGCTTCCTCAGGGTTAAGCTCAACCACCAATCGGCCACCACCTTCTAGTGGAATACGCATCACCAATGAGCGAGCCTCTTTTGTAACCTCCATTGGACCATCACCTGTACGTGGTTTCATGGCTGCCATGGGGAGACTCCTTTTAACATTGGGCGGGGAATTGCAAGGCTCCAAGTATCTCGCATTTGGTGCATTGGTGGGAAATCGCCTCAGAGGGCCAATCAATCTAAATCCCCAATAGGGCGCTGAGCCTCGCCTTACCAGTGGCGATGACGGCGTCAACGGCGCGCACTGGTACGGATAATACTGAAGCTATCTCATCTGATGACATTGATTTCAAATAGTGAAGAGTCAGGATTATTCGCTCTTCTTCGGGCAGTGAGGCGAGTACCTGGGCCAAGGTGATCGACTCGCTCATGGTTCTAAGGTTACTGGGCAATCAATCTCCCAGGCCTCAAGGACTCTAAGAGTGGAATGTCCGAGCAAATCGAGCCAGCGATATTCGCACACCCAGGTAAAGCGCTGGTTTAATGAAAATGAAAATTATGGGAGGTGCATACACCTCTTCTGACCAATCAAAGGCTGTATGCGATGGTGATAACGCCCTAAGCTGGAAACGCCCGGTTCCCTTAATTATTTTTCCAGTATGAATAACATCGCATAAATAAGGAGGCTCCCATCGTGTTACCTCCATTGTGTCTAAAACTCCTAATCGGCTAATTCCAGTAAATGCACTTATTTGAGTGCCAATGCCCTCCGTAACTTCAGAAGTGACCCACACGTTGGTTTGTAGCATCCAATCACTTTGCTTTTCCCATTGAGCCAGCGAATTCCAAACTTCTTCAAGTGGTGCATCTATATTTATTGAAATTGCGACGTGGTTATTTTTTAATTTGAACATGCTGTGAGTGCTTCACTTACTGTTGTTGTCCAAGTGATGAGTTCGCGCATTCCAGGCTTTATAAATTTTTCGGCTTCTAAATGCGCCACTAATTCGTGTAGTGGATCGTAAATTCCAAATGGATCAAGAATTACAACGGGCTTGTTGTGAAAATTTAAGTAACGTCCAACCCAGATTTCAAAAAATTCTTCGAGGGTACCCGCGCCACCCGGCAAAGTAATAAAAGCATCTGAAATATCCGTAATCAACGCTTTACGTTCGCCCATGGTCTGAACGACATGAAGTTCATCATTGTCATGGTCTGCAAACTCAATATCAACTAATGCCTGTGGGATTACTCCAACAGTTCTGCCGCTTACTGATCGTGCACCACGTGAAACGGCACCCATCATTGAAATATGTCCTCCACCTGTAATAAGTTCCCAGGATTTACGTCCAATACCTTCGCCAAGTTGATAAGCAAGCTCTACATATTTAGCATCAATAGTGGGCGAAGACGAGCAAAAAACTCCAATACGCATGCTTGCAAGGATAGGGGTTAGGCTTAGCGCATGACCACTCTTGCTTCTGGCCACGCAGTGACAACTACGTCACACGGAAAACTCCTTGATGCTTGGTTTCCCACACCGATTCTTGGACCACTTTCCTCAGAGGTACCCTCCGAACTTCAAGCACTTGTTGGTTTTGATGATGCACGTGGAGTTAGCCGCGAAATTGCTAGTATCGAGATTGATTTTTCGGAAGCCCCAAAATCTGCACTTGATGTTTATCTGCGGCTTCATCTTCTTTCGCATCGCTTCATAAAACCTCATGGGGCAAATCTCGATGGAGTGTTTGGGTTACTTAATAATGTGGTTTGGACATCTGTAGGTCCCTGCGCTGTTGAGGATTTCGAACTCACTCGTGCACGAATTAAAGCCAAACATGGCCACGTTACGATTTTTTCGGTCGATAAGTTCCCTCGAATGGTTGATTATGTTGTTCCAAGCGGGGTGCGTATTGCTGATGCCGATCGCGTTCGCTTGGGTGCACACCTTGCTGTTGGCACCACGATCATGCATGAGGGATTTGTGAACTTCAATGCCGGAACTTTAGGAACTTCCATGGTCGAGGGTCGAATCTCTGCGGGTGTTGTAGTTGGAGATGGAAGTGATGTAGGTGGTGGTGCCTCAATTATGGGCACATTAAGTGGTGGAGGAAAACAAGTAATTTCAATTGGTGAAAAAACTTTGTTAGGTGCAAACTCTGGCTGTGGAATTTCATTAGGCAACAACTGTGTAATTGAAGCCGGTACATACATCACTGCAGCATCAAAGGTGCGATTACCTGATGGAGAGATAGTTAAAGCAGCATCGCTATCTGGTGCTCACGATCTGCTTTTTCGTCGAAACTCATTAGATGGTGGGCTTGAAGTTGTAAGTCGAACAGACAGTTGGGGTGGACTTAATTCAGTTTTGCACGTCAACTAAAGCAAAATAGGCTGAGGGAATTTTAGTTCGACTCCGAAAAGTCTCTCCACGTAACGTTATTTCAAGCCCAGTGCTGGATGTTGCAATAATTTTTCCCACAGTTCCACTCTCATTCCTGCTGATGACTTCTAAAGTAACTACGTCAGGTAACGCAAATGCTGCGGCCACAACAGCCTGAGTAATTATGCGATCCCATGAAGCAAAACGTGGATTTAATACAGAATCTAAACTTCCTGGATCTTCAACAATTTGCGTATAAGCTCTTTCGCTTCCCCAAGCATTTACCGCAACTTCTGTTTTACCACCAGATGACGAGAAAAAATATGCGGAAATCGGCTTCCCTTCCTGTGTAACCGTCAATCCACTTGTCCTAGTCACTGCTGCTTTCCACATAGCTCCGTATTTAGGTTCTATCTCTTTTGCATATCCTAAAAACATTTGATCTGAAATTTCGCCATAGAGATCACAGTTACATGCGGCTCGATAAATGCCAGCTTTACTCAATGCATAAGTTCGAGAAGCGATTGCTTGAGCTTCAAGGGCTGCTGTTGGCCAAAATGAAGGCATCTCGCTAACGCCCCATAAATACTCATCAGACAAACGCACTGAATTTGTGAGTTCTAATCGATAGCCCAGCACTTTATCTTTTACTGAACGCACCTGAATCTGTCCATAGCGAAATTTCTTTGTTGCTCCGCTGTGGTTGACTGAAATAACTGTATCGACTCCATCTAGGTACCGAGTTCCACTCCAGCGAATAGTAAAACTTCGACTTTTTGCGATGGCGGAGGTTTTCTTGCCCACACTTACGATTGGCACAACATTTGCACCTAAAAGCGAAAAATTAAGCACAGATTTGCTTGAAAGCACAGCAATTGGTTTCACATCTACTTGATCACCAACTTCACTACTAAATAGCTGAATTTCTCCACCGTTAGAACTTGTTGAGATTCTTGTATTCTCCATTAAGTGGCCGATATTTACTCGTAAAATCTTCGTATCGTCAAGGGATTCAACCTCAACTTCTTTATAGAAATATTTAAGGATCTGTTCTGGGCTGTTACCGGCCAGAGCCATAGCACGTGCACCCATTTGAGACATCCCAACACCATGGCCATACCCAGCACCATGAAGTGAAAACTCCATAGGAATGTTTGGGGGCTCTAATGCTTGAACTGGCGTGGATATTGTTACAAATAAAATAATAAGGATGCAGAGTTTCTTATACATCCTCATCGGATGCTGCACTCCTTTTAACCTGTAAAAAATCCTGGTACGCATCGATAGTTGCATTGGGTTCACCCCGTTGAACAAGTACACCTTTATCAAGCCATGCAATGTCATTACATATTTCTCGCAAGGTTGCCATTGCATGGCTAACTATGATGAGAGCTCTGTCATCACTTCGAAGCTCTTTAATTCGGTTCAGTGATTTCTCTTTAAACTTTGCATCACCCGTACTAAGAGCCTCATCAACAATTAAGATGTCGGGACGGACAGTGGCGGCTACCGAAAAAGCCAATCGTGAATACATTCCCGATGAGTATGTTCTCATTGGTGCATCGATTGCATCACCTAATTCAGAGAAATCCGCAATCTCTTCGAAGCGATCTTCAATTTGATCACGTGTCATGCCGGCAGCAAGTCCACCTAATAAAACATTATCGCGACCCGACATAGATGGATTAAAGCCAACACCTAATGCCAGCAATGTACTGACACTTCCAAAGACTTCAATACGACCCCGTGTCGGCGGAATAATGCCGGCAATCACGCGCATCATTGACGATTTACCTGCTCCATTTGAGCCAATAACACCTAAAACTTGCCCATATTCAACATCGAGGTTCACATTATCAAGTGCCTGAATAACTCGAGTGTGCTTTGTTCCACGACCTAAAGACTTAGCACGCGCTTTTATAGTTGGTCGGCGTTCTATTGAAGTCGTATATGTAAGACCGAGACCACGGACTGAAACTGCTACCTCGCTGGCCTTGATTGAATTAGAGACGGACGGCAAATTCACGCTCCCTAGAAAGAAAAATATATGACCCAAGTAGAAAAATTACAACGGCCCATGCAAGCGCAATCAACATGCTGGAAGTTTCAGGAGCCTGTCCAAGTACTAGAACTCGCGACCAACTATCCAATATAGGGAAAAGTGGATTGAGAATTTCAAACTTTAACATTTTAGGTGACAATGATGTGGACTCATAGAGCACTGGAGAAAGATACAAAATAGTTCTAGTTAAGTACGGTAAAAAGCTTGCAATATCACGGAAGTAAACATTTATACATGAAATTGTTATAGCTAAACCAAGTGAAAGAATAATTGCAATCAAAAGTACTGGAATTGCCCAGAACATCTGCCAGGAAAAAGGAACTCCTAGAATTGTTCGAATCAATAGAAACACAAATATTGTTGGGAGAAATCTAAATAGAGCAATCACTACGGCGGAAATCGGAAGCATGATGCGAGGAAAAGCTGTATTTAAAATTAAACGCTGACCACCAGTAACAGCTTTAACTCCACCAGTTAGCGAGTTCGAAATAAGGTAAAAGAGGAAAAGGGTTGCCGTTAAGTGGACATATCTGGCACTATCGGATGATCCGCGAATAATTACTACTAGTAAGAAATAAACCGCAGAAAGTAAAAGTGGATTGAGAATTAACCAGAGTTGACCAAAAAAGGAATCAAAGTGCTTATCTCGAAGTTCCGAGCGAGAGTATTCGACAATAAATGTCTTTCTTGACCACAGTATTTTCCAATAGCCAATGAGTGGTGGTAGGCCCGCTCGAAAAGGCACATAAACCTGGGATGGGGTCTGGATTGATGCACTCACAGGGTAAGGCTACCTTACTGCGCCAGCGACTTTGGCGAAGTAAGGAAACCAATTCCCCAGCAGAAATGCATTGTTAAAAGTATGAGTGGAAGAGAAATAAACTCACCTGCAGATTTTCCAATCTTTAATGCTGCTAACAGAATAAATAGTGCGTATACAAGTACCGGCACAAAGAAGATACTTGAAACATAAGTACCAAGAGCTATTGAGAGCCCCGATAGAATTACCGTAAATGGTGGTGCTAAATATCTATAGTTAATGGTTCCGTTATGTCGTCTGGTAACAACTCGACGCCACCTGCCATACTCAAAGTATTGACGTGCTAACGCCTTCACTGTTGCGCGTGGGCGGTAGGTAACTACTAGTCGCGGATCAAAATGGATTAAGCCTCCAGCACCACGAAGTCGAAAGTTCAACTCCCAATCTTGTGCGCGTGTAAATCGCTCATCAAAACCCCCGATGGCAAGGAGGGCTTCTTTTCTAAAAGCTCCTAAATAAACAGTATCAACTTCTCCCGCATTACCACCTGTATGAAAACGTGATGCGCCAACGCCAAGTGGGCTTCGCATTGCACGTGCGACTGAACGTTCGAATAAACTTTTTCCAACTGCCGCCATAACTCCACCGACATTTACTGCTCCAGTCGATGAGAGAATTTCTAACACTAAAGTCAAATAATTTTTTGGGATCTCTGCATGTCCATCAACTCGCACAATATTTGCGTATTTCGATTTTTTAATTGCAAGATTTAATCCAGCAGCTGTGCGGCCTGTTGGATTTTCAACAATTACAACTCGAGGGTCGGCAACAGCTAATTCGCGAGCAATCTCTTCGGTTGTATCTTCAGATGGCCCAATCGCAAGAACTACTTCGAATGCACCTTGAAAATCCTGAGATAAAATCGCGGCAATCGAGTCAGCAAGGTGCAAGGCTTCATTGCGTACGGGCAGGATTACCGAGATTTCTCGCTTCGGTGAGCCATATAACTCATTTGCTGATGTCTTCATAACCCCACCACCGTATCGCTGAAGTAGTCTTCGGCTGTGAAAGCGACTCGGCCTATTCGGATTATTACATCACTGTCCATCGCCGTTGTCTCCATATCTGCTATTGCGTGGCTGGGCTTGGGTCAGATTAGTGGTGCGATTAAACGTGTCGACGTTTTTGGATCAATTCAAGACCGCCCTGAAAAACCGACCTCTGCACTGAACTACTTGCTTGTTGGTTCTGATACTCGTGAAGGACTTTCAAAAGAGCAATCAAAGCTGCTTCGAGTTGGCACAACGAAATCTGCTGCAGGAGCACGGTCAGACACCATGCTCTTGGTTCATATAAGTAAAGCGAGAGATAGAGCCACAATTATCTCTATCCCACGTGATTCACTTGTAACAATTCCAGAGCATCAATCCTCACTGTACAAAGACCGAACTGTTGCTGCAGCAAGCGGAAAAATTAATGCAGCATTTGCTTGGGGTGGCGCACCACTCTTGATCAAGACAATTGAAAATGAAACTGGCGTTCGAATTGATCACTATGTGGAAATTGGATTTGCTGGATTTGCCGACGTTGTTGATTCTCTAGGTGGGATTGATGTCTGCTCAAAGAGAGACATCAATGATCCCAAGAGTCACTTAGTAATGAGCGCTGGAATCCATACACTCAATGGAGTGGAGGCGTTGAAATATGTGCGAACTCGTGACTTTGATGGGATGGGTGACTTAGGTCGCATGCAACGTCAGCAACAGTTCATGAGTGCCGTGCTACGAAAAGTTACAAGTACTGGAGTACTACTCAACCCAATTAAGTTGGTGAATTTCTTTAATGCCTCAATTGCTACGGTTAAAACAGATTCACAACTCAACACAAGCGATTTAGTCACTTTAGCTAAACAATTAAAAAATCTCTCAGCTAGCAAAGTTCGAACCCTCACCATTCCATTAGGAAATTCCAATGCACGAGTCAGCGGCCTTGGCTCAGTTGTTACGTGGGATAAAACGCTTGCTCCAGATCTTTTCAATCGATTAATTTTAGATTTACCGCTTGTGGACGAGGTCACACCGTCACCTTCAGCCTCATCGTCTCCCAGTGCTGCCAGTGAGCCAACAATTATCGACAAGTTTAAGACTCGAACTGCCGATGAAAATCCATGCGGAGCACTGAAGTAAACTCATGGCCATGAATGCAAACCTCTCAGTTATTGGCTGCGGCTATTTAGGTGCGACACATGCAGCATGTATGTCCTCACTTGGTTTCACCGTCGTAGGTGTCGACACAGATCCTGAAAAGGTAGCAATGCTCTCGCGAGGGGAACTGCCCTTTTATGAACCCGGTTTGGATACGTTATTAGCTCAAGAGATTAAATCTGGCCGATTAACTTTTACAACTGATTTTTCTGCAGTAGCCGAATCTGATGTTCATTTTGTTTGTGTCGGAACTCCACAGAGCAAGGACGGATTAGCTGCAGATCTTACATATGTGAAGTCTGCAGTTGCAGCAATTGCGCCTTACTTAAAAGATGGTTCGCTTGTGGTTGGTAAGTCAACTGTTCCAGTTGGTACCGCTCAGTCACTTCGTAAACAACTGGCAGAATCTGCGCCACAAGCTGATCTTGCTTGGAATCCAGAGTTCTTAAGAGAAGGTTTTGCGGTAGAAGACACTCTCACGCCTAATCGTTTAGTTGTTGGTGTCGCAAACGATCGTGCTGAAGAAATCTTGAAAGATGTATATGCGCCAATTATTGCACTTGGTACTCCTTGGATTCGCGCAGATCTTCCAACTGCTGAGCTTGTGAAAGTTGCGGCTAACTCGTTTCTTGCAACGAAGATTTCATTTATTAATGCCATGGCTGAAGTTTGTGAAGCGGCAGGTGGAGATGTCACCGTATTAGCGAACGCTATCGGCTATGACCCACGAATTGGCAGCCGCTTTTTACAGGCAGGCATTGGTTTCGGCGGTGGATGTCTGCCGAAAGATATTCGCGCGTTTATGGCACGCGCCGAAGAGCTTGGTGCTAAACAAGCACTCGAATTTTTGCGAGAAATTGATGCGATTAATTTGCGCGCTCGACAGCGTGTAATCGATGTTGTTCGAAGCGATTTATCGGAGAATTTGACTCCGTATAAACTTGCTGTGTTAGGAGCGACCTTCAAGCCAGATAGTGATGATGTCCGCGACTCCCCTGCACTCGATATCGCAGCTCAGCTGCATGCCGCTGGTGCACATGTTGTGGTTCATGATCCTAAAGGCATCGAACCAGCCCGCAAGCGTTTTCCTAATCTTAATTTTGCCGAGACTGTTACAGAATGTGTAAAAGGTGCAGATCTAATTCTTCACCTTACCGAATGGAGCGAATATCGCGCTTTAGACCCATCAGAGCTTGGCCATTTAGTAAAAAATAAGATAATTATTGATGGACGAAATGCTCTTGATAGAGAATTATGGCGAAGGGCTGGATGGAAATTCCATGCTTTAGGACGTACCGATTAACGAGTCCGAAGTCATCGACTCACTGCTTGCCATGAAAACATGGGCAGTGGTCGGTCTTGGCAACAATCCTGAGCGTGCAGCCTTTGGCGTAGCTAAATTATTGCAAGATAAGGGGCACCGAATAATTCCAGTTTATCCTCGCGCTGAAATTGTGCATGGAGAAATTGGTTATAGGACTCTCCATGAAATTCCAGATGAAGTAGATGTAGTTGACTGCTTCGTCAATTCAACATTAGTGGGAAAAGTTGTAGACGAAGCTATCGCAATTGGGGCAAAAGCCATTTGGTTACAGTTAGATGTTATTGATGAGGAAGCAATGGTTCGTGCGCAGTCTGCAGGCTTGTTAACTGTGATGAATCGTTGTCCGGCAATCGAATACCGCAGTCGTTAGTTAAAAACCTGTTTTTTGACTTCTACGGGAGTTCAGATTTGCGCCTTTAGTTTTTGCTTCAGAATTCAAATCTAGTAGAGCTTGATTAACTTTAGTTGAGATTAACGCATCAGAGATTCCTAAAATTCTCGCTGCCAAAAGTGCAGCATTCTTAGCATTTCCAACACCAACAGTTGCAACAGGTACACCTGCCGGCATCTGCACGATTGAAAGTAACGAATCCATTCCATCTAAGTTTTTGAGTGCCACTGGAACTCCGATTACTGGCAAAGTCGTCAGTGAAGCGACCATACCTGGCAGATGGGCAGCGCCTCCTGCACCGGCAATTATTACTTTGTAGCCTTTTGCTTTGGCATTTTGGGCAAATGAAACCATTTCAAGTGGCATACGGTGGGCAGAAATAACTTCGACATCGTACGAAATTCCAAATTGATCTAAAAGTTTTGCAGCCTCTTCCATGATCGGCCAATCAGAATCTGAACCCATGATTATTGCTACATCACTCATCAACTTCTCCGCTCATGTAATCAAGTGCGTGCTGTACTTCCTGGACTAATTCTATGGTGTCCGTGCCTAAGAGGTTAACGTGACCTATCTTGCGTCCTGGCCTGACATCTTTCTTGTAATGATGAAATTTCAAGCCAGGGTTGCGGGCCATTAGATGCAAATAAGGCCGATACATATCGATTTTGCTCGACCCGAGGATGTTACCCATTACCGCAACTGGTGCAGTCATAGTTGTATCACCGAGGGGTAAATCTAAAACAGCTCGTAAATGTTGTTCAAATTGTGATGTTACGGATCCCTCAATTGTCCAATGCGCCGAGTTGTGGGGACGCATGGCTAATTCATTGACAAATAGCTGATCACCTTTTACGAAGAGTTCTACCGCCATAACACCAACAATCTCAAGCTCTTGTGCGATGTCTAGCGCTAATTTCTGTGCTTTTATACTTAGGTCTTGGCTTAAATGTGGGGCTGGCGAGATTGTCATCGTGCAAATTCCATCAGCTTGAACAGTCTCTGTTGGTGCCCATGTACTGGCCTGGCCATGCGGTGAACGGGCCACCATAATTGCGATTTCAAAATCAAAATCAATTAGCTCTTCAATAAGAACTTTGCCAACCTCTGAAATTAACTTTTTTAACTCGTCTTCAGAATTAATTTTCCAAACACCGCGCCCGTCATAACCGCCTGAGATAGTTTTCGCAATTAATGGAAATTTGTCTACTCCTGTCGAGCTAGTGATTACTTGAAACTCTGGAGTTGGAAATTTACTGAGCCTCTGGCGCATCTGGGCTTTATCTTGTGAATACACAAATGCTGCAGAGTTTGGCCTTACGACAACACCCGCGCTTTCAAGAGCCTTAATCACACTCAGAGGTATCAGCTCATGTTCAAAAGTAATTACATCGCATTTCTTAGCAAACTCTAAAACTGTTGATATATCGCTGTAGTCACCAACTATGTGATTAGCGATTTGCGCACCACTGTCATTAGATTGCTGGGCGAGTAAACGAAGGTTAACTCCAAGGTCTACGGCAGGAGCAACACACATTCGTGCAAGTTGGCCTGCACCAATAATTCCAACTGTAGGAAAGAACTCTCTCACTGGATTATCGTAGATGAATTATGTCACCGGCATTAACATGTGTTCCATTATCAAGGACAAGCTCACCCGTACCACTAATAGATTGCGCCACTGCAGTTTCGGTCCGGCCATCGGGATACTCAACTCGAACCTCTTGGCCAATAGTCGCGCTCAATGCGAGGTAAGTTGCTCTTATTTCATCACTGCCACAATCCCAGCGAGTGAAATTTGCTTCGAATCTTTTCAAGACTTCGGCGAGTAAAAGGTTCCGCGTAATTAATTTTGCCCCTTCAATTAATAGTGACGTTACATTCTCAACCGGTAGTTCTGAATTTTGCATGGCAACATTAATTCCGATTCCAATAACAACTCCCAGTTCAGTGGTCTCAGCTATTAATCCCGAAATTTTCTTGTCTTTAACTAAAATATCATTTGGCCATTTTAATTTTGCGCCAAACTCTGTCAGTGTCTGTGCAACACTCACGCCTGCAATCAGCGGAATCCATCCCCACGCATCACGAGCTCTTTGTGGTTCAATATAGAACGAAAATAAAAGCGCGGTAGATTTCGGTGCAATAAAACTTCTTCCTAAGCGCCCCCGTCCTGCACTTTGATACTCGGTTACTATGACATCTCCCGTGCGTGAAGTTCCTTGGCGCACTGCATCAACTAAATCGCTCTGTGTTGATTCCGTGAGTTCAACCACGCTTACTCGCCAGTACTGCGTCACAGCAGCATTGATTTTTGAGTTATCGAGTGCCGCACTTAGCATTTCTATCTCCACGCCTAGTACCGTAGGGGCATGAGCCGTGATCTGCATACTACTGCTGGAAAAATCGAAGATTTACGTGCACGTGTCGAAGAAGCGGTCCACGCCGGTTCGGCCCGAGCTGTTGAGAAACAACATGCAAAGGGCAAACACACTGCTCGTGAACGCATAGAAATGCTCGTTGATGAAGATTCATTTACTGAAATTGATGAGTTTGCGCGTCACCGCTCAACTCAATTTGGTATGGAAAACTCCCGCCCCTACGGTGATGGTGTCGTCATTGGTACGGCAACAGTTGATGGTCGCCCCATCGCACTGTATTCACAGGATTTCACAATCATGGGTGGCTCTCTTGGAGAAGTTCATGCTGAGAAGATTGTTAAGATCGCGGAGTTCGCACTAAAGAGCGGAATTCCACTTATTGGAATTAATGACTCAGGCGGTGCTCGAATTCAAGAAGGCGTCGCCTCTCTTGCTGGTTACGGGAAAATCTTCCGCCTCAACACCCGTTCATCTGGGGTGATTCCACAAATCTCGCTCATTCTTGGTCCTTGTGCCGGTGGTTCTGCTTACTCACCTGCACTCACTGATTTCACGGTAATGGTGAATGAAACTTCTCATATGTTTATCACGGGCCCTGATGTGATTAAGACTGTCACGGGTGAAGAAGTTGATATGGAAGCTTTAGGTGGAGCGCGCACTCATAACACTCGCACTGGAAATTCGCATTACTTGGCAGAAAATGAAGCGGATGCAATAGATTATGTTAAAGCGCTTCTTTCATACTTACCATCAAATAATATGGATAGTGCGCCACATCTGCCTCCGACCGAATTGCTCGATAAAAAACCATCGGATATTGCACTAGATTCTTTGATTCCAGATAACACCAATCAACCTTATGACATGAAAATTTTGATTCAAGCACTCGTGGATGAAGCAGAATTTTTAGAAGTTCATGCGCTTTATGCACCTAATATTATTGTGGGATTTGCGCGTATCGAAGGTGAATCAGTTGGAATCATTGCAAATCAACCTTCACAATTAGCTGGAACTCTTGATATAAATTCCAGTGAAAAAGCCGCTCGTTTCTTACGTTTCTGTGATGCCTTCAATATTCCAATTTTAACTCTTGTAGATGTGCCTGGATTCTTGCCAGGAACTGAGCAAGAATGGGATGGAATTATCAGACGAGGTGCAAAATTGCTTTATGCCTACGCGGAAGCATCAGTACCGCTTGTCACACTGATTACACGAAAGGCTTATGGCGGTGCATTTATTGTGATGGGGTCGAAATATTTAGGAAGTGATATCAATTTTGCCTGGCCAACAGCAGAGATCGCAGTAATGGGGGCTCAAGGTGCGGTCAATATTCTCTATCGTAAAGACCTTGCTGAATCCAAAGACCCTGTCGCTAAACGTGCTGAGTTGGTAAATGATTACAACGAATCATTAGCAAATCCTTACCTTGCAGCTGAACGTGGAACTATCGACACTGTTATTGAACCAAATCAGTCAAGGGCATATGTCACTAAGGCATTTAGAACTTTGAGAACTAAACGCGATACTTTGCCAGCTCGCAAGCATGGAAATATCCCACTGTAATGAAGTACAAAATCATCAAGGGTGAGCCGACTGCTGATGAATTACTGGCAATTCAAGCCGTAATAGCAAAGCATGTTCGAGCTGAATTAGTTCCGGTAATTCGAAAGAGCGCTTTTGGTCTCCCCCAGCTTCGTAGGCCGCTTAATAGTGGCTTTAGTTTCGGCCGGACAAACTAATTAACCATGCCACAGTTAATCCTTGCTTCTGCATCTGCTTCACGTAGGCGA
Organism: Actinomycetota bacterium; assembly: GCA_009700025.1. GTDB lineage: Bacteria > Actinomycetota > Actinomycetes > Nanopelagicales > Nanopelagicaceae > Planktophila. Next base: position 4,143 of record WLMW01000005.1, on the reverse strand, counting down.
CTTCTTGAATCTGCAGGTTTGTCTCCAACAATTATGGTCAGCCATGTTGATGAAGAGACTGAATTCTTTAATTCATTATCACCCACAGATATGGTGATTGCACTAGCTATAACTAAAGCCCACACCATCCGCGAAATAATAGACTTTCCGGCAATCATTATTGGTTGTGATTCAACATTTGAATTTGAAGGCCAGTCATTAGGTAAGCCAGGCACTCCCGCAGTTGCAATTGAACGTGCAAAGCGGGTACAAGGAAACTCTGGACTCTTACATACTGGCCACTGCATAATCGATACCAGCAGAGATCGTGAGATTTCTAGCATTGTCACAACTAAAGTGAGCTTTGACACCATGAGTGATGTTGAAATTGAAGATTACGTAGCGAGCGGCAAACCACTTCATGTTGCAGGTGGTTTTACTCTAGACGGATTTAGTTCTCCCTTTATTCCCTCAATTGAAGGTGATTATACGAATGTGGTTGGAATCTCGATGCCATTTATTCGTAAAGCTTTTGCACAACTTGGATATTCATGGCCAGAGGCTAAGGTGATGTCATGAAGCGCGTACTCATTGCTAATCGTGGTGAGATTGCAGTACGTGTCATTCGTGCCTGTAAAGATCATGGCTTAGAAAGCGTTGCAGTCTATTCTGAAGAAGATCGAACTTCGATACATACCAGTATCGCAGATACTGCTTATTCACTTGCCGGAACAACTGCAACGCAGACATATCTAAATATTGAAAAATTAATCGCGGTGGCTTTGCAGTCTGGTGCCGATGCAGTTCACCCTGGATACGGATTTTTATCAGAAAACGCAAACTTTGCTCAAGCGGTAATTGATGCAGGATTAATTTGGATAGGGCCCCCACCAAGTGCGATTCGCGCTTTGGGAGATAAAGTTTCTGCCCGCAAAATTGCAGCTAAAGCTGGAGCACCTTTAGTGGCCGGAACTAAAGATCCTGTCGCAGGTCATGAAGAAGTAACGGCTTTTGCAAAAGAGTATGGATTACCTGTTGCAATTAAAGCCGCTCATGGTGGAGGTGGGCGTGGACTAAAAGTCGCACGGACTATGGAGGAAATTCCCGAGCTCTTCGCATCAGCGGTGCGAGAGGCGATTAGTGGATTTGGTCGCGGTGAGTGCTTCGTCGAGCGTTACTTGGATAAGCCTCGCCATGTTGAAACACAAGTCCTTATTGATCAGTATGGACATGCCGTAGTAGTAAGTACTCGCGACTGTTCGCTGCAGCGTCGACACCAAAAACTCGTTGAAGAAGCACCTGCACCATTCTTAACTGATGAGCAAAATGCAGAGCTGTACCGATCTAGTAAAGCAATCATGAAAGAAGCTGGATACATTGGTGCTGGAACTTGTGAGTTCTTGGTGGGTCTTGATGGAACGATATCTTTCTTAGAAGTTAATACACGCTTACAAGTTGAGCATCCAGTGAGTGAGGAAATTACTGGTATTGATTTAGTCCGTGAACAGTTCCGGATTGCGATGGGTGAATCACTCGGATTTGATGATCCGGTCATTCGTGGTCACTCAATTGAATTTAGAATTAATGGCGAAGATCCAGGACGCTCATTTTTACCTGCGCCTGGGCGAATTACGAAGTGGGCGATTCCGACTGGTCCTGGGGTTCGAGTTGATGCTGGTTTTAAAAATGGTGACACAATTGGTGGAAACTTTGACTCACTCTTAGCTAAGTTAATTGTGACGGGTGCAAATCGCAAACAAGCAATTGAGCGGGCTCGCAGAGCACTCAGTGAATTCGAAGTTGAAGGTTTAGCAACAGCACTACCATTCCACCGTGCAATCGTTGAAGATCCAGCATTTACCGACGTTTTCAAGGTGTATACAAGTTATATTGAAAATGAGTTTGTCAATAAAATATCTGTATTTAATACATCAACTGAGCTGATACAAACACATATGGCACCAGAGCATTTAATTACAGAAGTAAATGGAAAGTGTTTTGAAATATTGGTACACGCTCCAAAGCCCATCGTGAAGCGCCGTCGTGCAAAAGCAAGCATGTTAGGTGGCCTAAGTGGATCAGGTTTAACTAGTCCTATGCAAGGTACTGTGGTAAAAATCGCTGTTGCTGATGGTGATCAAGTTGAAGTGGGTGATTTAGTGATAGTTCTTGAGGCCATGAAAATGGAACAGCCATTAATGGCCCACAAGAGCGGAGTTATTTCTAATTTGACTGCAGTTATAGGCGCTACGGTTTCAAGTGGGACCGTACTCTGTGACATTATTGACGCATGACCCAGAGCGAGCTTCTTTATAGCAATCCATTAGCGGCAGCTACTGCTGCTGCCCAAGAGATCATTGAACGGACAGGTATCGCAGCCCACGATATTGCACTGGTAATGGGATCGGGTTGGGTAGGTGCTGTTGATGCACTTGGTATGCCTGCCTACGAATGTAACGCCGAAGAGCTCACTGGATTCTTATCGCCAACAGTTGAAGGCCATTCAGGAAAAGTTCGCTCTTACGTTATTGAAGCTGAAGGGAAAAAACTTCGAGCGCTAGTTTTTCTTGGACGCACACACCTTTATGAAGGTAAAGGTGTCGAGCCGGTTGTTCACAGCGTAAGAACTGCCGTTAAAGCTGGATGCAAAATCATCATTCTTACAAATGCCTGCGGTGGTATCAATACCAAATTCAGTGTCGGACAACCAGTTTTAATCCGTGATCACATTTCATTGACGGCAGTATCACCCTTATCAGGAGCAACCTTTATAGATCTTACTGACCTCTATAGCAAGCGAATTCGTGCAATTGTAAAAGCTGAAGATTCAACACTCGACGAAGGTGTTTACGTTCACTGGCGAGGACCTACGTATGAGACTCCAGCAGAGATCCACATGATGCGCACTATGGGTGCAGATCTAGTAGGAATGTCGACGGTTCCAGAAGCTATTGCAGCGCATGCATTGGGTGCTGAGATTCTTGGAATTTCACTTGTAACAAATGCTGCTGCCGGAGTTACAGGAGAAAAACTCAACCATGAAGAAGTTATCGCTGCTGGAAAAGCTGCGGCAGAGCGCATGGGAGCACTTCTCAAACGTGTAATTCCAAAGTTATTCTAGAGTCATGGATCTAAGGGCTGAAGTTCAAGCATGGATTGCCGATGATCCAGATCCAAAAACTGCCGCACAGTTACAAGAATGGCTTGAAACTAATAATGAAGTAGAGCTACGAACCTCTTTTCAAGGTTTCTTGCAATTTGGAACCGCAGGACTACGTGGACCTGTACGTCCAGGGCCTTCCGGAATGAACCGAGCCGTCGTAGGTCGCACTGCAGCTGCTATCGCCATGTATATGAAGGAGCGGGATTTACATTCAGTTGTCATTGGTCGAGATGCACGACATGGTTCAGAAGATTTCACGACAGAGACTGCACAAATAATGAGCGGCGCAGGCATGGATGTCTTTGTTTTGCCCAGGCCATTGCCAACTCCAGTATTAGCTTTTGCAACAAATGAACTAAAATGTGATGTTGGAATCATGGTTACGGCCAGTCATAATCCCCCACAAGATAATGGCTATAAAGTTTATTTGGGCGGGATTGTCGATGGAGTTCATTACCGTGGATCTCAAATTGTTTCTCCTACTGATGAAACAATTGCTGCACACATTGATCAAATAAAGACTCTTTCTAGTCAACCCCGAGGAAACAAGTGGTCTATTGTCAGAGAAGAGATTATTAACAAATATGTTGATATCACCGCATCAATCGCAAAATCACCGGGAAATTTAAAAATTGTTTATTCTGCAATGCATGGAGTTGGTACAGAAACACTTTTGCAAGTCTTTCATAAAGCGGGGTTTCCTTCTCCCATTTTAGTAGAAGCGCAAGCACAGCCTGATCCCGATTTCCCAACAGTGGCATTTCCTAATCCCGAAGAGCCAGGTGCAATTGATCTGGCCCTGCAAACTGCACGCACATTTGCTGCAGATTTAGTGATTGCCAACGATCCTGATGCGGATCGTTTAGCTGCAGCAGTAAATGATCCAGTCTCAGGTTGGCGAATGCTGAGAGGTGACGAAATAGGGGCAATTTTTGGTGAAGTAATTGCCCGCAACAGTAAGCAAGGAATTATGGCAAACTCAATTGTCTCATCAACAATTT
>WLMW01000049.1 GCA_009700025.1 Actinomycetota bacterium | reverse complement strand
CATATGTACGCAGGCTTTGAGGAATTGTGATTCGACCTTGGCGATCTGGAATTTCATCGTGTGCACCTGCAAACATCACACGGCTATAATCACGTGCTGATTTTGCAGTTACTGGCGCTTGTTTTAGCGTTTGTGTAATTACTTCAAACTCACTTGAAGGAAAAACATAGAGACAACGTTCTTGTCCTTTTGTAATTACCAAACCTGGTGACAGCTCTTCACGAAATTTTGCGGGAAGTATCAGACGGCCTTTTTCATCAAGGCGTGGCTCGTGGGTGCCAAGAAACATTTTTAGCGCCCCCTTCCCCAGGTTCGCTCGCCGCGTGGAGATGCGGCTTATTTCCCCACTTTACTCCATTTTCCTCCTTTTTGCACCACTTTTTGCCACTTTTCTCCCATTTTCACCTCAAGCCTCCCTTCTCAGGGCATGAAAAAAGGCCCCACTCTGGAGGCCTTTTAAGATGTCGTAATTAAGAACTATTGATTATTGCGCTCATCCCAGCGCCGTTCGAGCTTTGATCCCAAACCTCTTCTTGCGCGAGCGCTTTTAGCTCCGGACGGGCGCGACGTCAGCGAGGAAATGGAGGAAAATGATGAGAGAGTGACAATCACGCCGATGAGGGCAAAGATGAATCCAAGAACTCCGACTGGGGTAATTTTAGCTACTAGACCACCAAAGAGAGTGATGAGACCAAGAAGGACTAGGCCCAGGCCAAGCAGCAACTTCTTGCGTCCCACTGGCTTTACCTCACCGGATAACGCTGAAAAAAGCCGTGGATCTTCAGTTAAAAGGGCGGCTTCCATCTCTTGTAGCATTCGCTTTTCGTGATCGGATAACGGCATAAGCAGAGAATAGAACAACTTTCTCGTGTGTGCTAGTTGCGCTTTTTACTCACCGTCAGTGGGCTTAATCAAACGGGCAGGGCGTACGCTCCCTGCTCCAAAACGAGCTCTGGCGCGATCAATTGCACCATCTGCCTGGCGCCATCCGCTCTCTCTGGCCCCCAAAACCATCTGTTCGGGTGCTCCGCTACTGAGATTTTCCAAGGAGACACCCACTAAACGTAACCGTGCACGTTCGATTCGGAGCCCATCGTAGAGCGCCTTTACAACCTCATAAATCTCATGCGTTCCATCAATAGGCAGGGCAATAGTTTTAGATCTATTGATAGTTGAAAAGTCAGCAAACCGAACTTTAATCGAAACTGTTTTAGCAAAGAGGTCCTTGTCTCGGAGTCGAGCCGACGCACGTTCGGTAAGTCGCAAGAACTCTGTCAGAATCTCACTCGGATTATCTAAATCTTGCGCAAAGGTTTCGGCAGCGCTAATACTTTTCTCAACATCTTGCGGAGTTACATCACGATAATCGCGACCCCAAGCGAGTTCATGTAAAGATTCTCCACTTGCTTGGCCTAAAGCCCGAATTAAAGTTGTACGCGGCAAGTGTGCAATATCTTCAATGGTGCGAAGTCCCAATCGCTGCAAAGTTTCTGCAGTTTTTGGCCCTACACCCCACATTGCTTGTATAGGTAATGGATGTAAAAAAGTCAGAATGCGATCAGCAGTAATCTCAAGCATTCCATTTGGTTTGCAGTTCTGTGATGCTAGCTTTGCGATGAACTTTGATGGCGCAATTCCAACTGAACATGTAATGCCCTCTTGTGCCGCTATTTTTGCCCGGATAGCGATAGCAATTTCGCGTGGAGTACCAAGTAAACGTTCGACACCACTGACATCCAAGAATGCTTCATCTAATGAAATCGGTTCGACCCACGGAGTAAAACTCTCGAATATCTCCATTACGTTGGATGAGACCTCTTGATAGCGTGGCATATCAACAGGTAAGAAAATTGCGTGAGGTGCTAATCGACGAGCTCGACCCACAGGCATCGCTGAATGGATTCCAAATTTTCTAGCTTCATAGTTAGCTGCAGACACAACTCCACGAGCGCCCATTCCAATCACCACTGCTTTACCTTTTAACTCAGGATTATCGCGCTCGGCAACAGAGGCAAAGAATGCATCCATGTCTACATGAAGTATTGAAGCCGACGTCATATTGCCAGCGTACTTTCTTTAGCGCGCCAATTTTCATATGCCGCGCGTAAATCCCATGCAGCTGTTGCATTAATTGAAATTCCTCGAGCCCCTGTACGGCGAGTGACCCCCCGAACCAGTAACAGGGAGGATGAATACAGGGTATTGGCATAGTGGATTTGTGCATCGCTGAAAAATGCTGAATCACTGCAGCCGTATCCATCATCAAGGGTCAGAAAGATGACGCGTTTACCCGAACGCACGGGTGGGGTTTGCATCGCAACCTTGATGCCGGCAACAAGAACGCTAGATCGTGAGCGCGCTTCCAATAACTGTGATGATCTAACAGCACCAATGGCATTAAGGAAATCGCTGTAGAACTCAATTAAATGATGCGACATATCAATTCCTAAACGTTCAACTTCGTGAAACACGCTTTCAGCCGGATTCATATCGGGTAGGCCACTACTTATTAATGTTGGCGGGGCAAAAGCTAAGTTCATCTGTGCGCCAGAGATGGCTTTATTTGGCGAGCGTTGTAAATCAGATAAGTGCAGTAAAAGATCACGACGGTTAACATCAGTATGCAAGCGGTCGAAACCACCTGTAAGAATTACACTTTCGGTAACTGGAGCACTACTACCAGAGCGGTGTACAAAATCTGCAAGATCTATATAAGGACGACCGGCGATAATCGATGTAACTTCGCCTTCGCTAATCTTTTCAATAGTGGAGAGTGCAATGCGAATCGCACTACCAGCTTGCTCAACACGGTAAACCGAATCCGATTCATTAACATCTAAAGGTGCAATTTCAATTGACATCTGGCGTGCCTCATCGACGATTAGCCGTTTGGGATACATGCCTGGTTCATGCGTAAGAACTCCGGCTAAAAAAGCTGCCGGGTAATGTGTCTTCAGCCAAGCCGATTGATATGTTGGCATTGCAAAGGCTGCAGCATGCGCTTTACAAAAACCAAAGGATGCAAAGGCGCGCAGTAAATCCCAGATCTCATTAATAGTTGGCAGTTCGTAGCCACGTTGTGTTGCGGCAGGGAAAAACCAATCACAGACCTCTTGTTGACCGCTCTTATCCCCCAACGCACGGCGCTTTTCATCGGCACTTGCCAGAGATGCACCAGTCATCGTTGCAATAATCTGAATCACTTGTTCGTGAAAGACAACAACGCCTTCTGTCTCGCGTAAAATCTCAAAGAGGTCTGGATGAATAATCTGCGCCTTGCTCCAGCCATGGCGTGCCTTTAAAAATGGCGTAATCATGTCGCCTTTCACAGGGCCAGGGCGAAACAGTGAAATATCAATAATTAAATCAGTAAAGGTTTTAGGCTCGAGTTTGCCAACTAGTTCACGCTGACCCGGACTTTCTACTTGAAAGATTCCAAGGGTGCGTGTTGATTGAATCAACTGATAAGTCGCAACATCATCTAAAGGCACTGCATCGATATCGATCTTTGTCTCCTGTGTACGTTCGATTTCGGTAAGAGCGTAAGAAATCGCTGACTGCATACGCACACCTAGTACATCGAGTTTTAACAAACCAATTGCCTCTACATCATCTTTATCAAAAACGACCATTGGGTATTGACTTGCATTAACCATTAAAGGTGTGCGATCTAATAAACCACCATCAGATAAAACTATTGCGCAGGGGTGCATTGCTAAATGTCTTGGTAATCCATCTAAGCGTTCAGCAAGGGCAATAGTCATCGCAGTTAGGGGCGCCGATGTATTTAAGGATTTAAGTTCGGGTAGATTTTCAAGAGCGTTAGATATATTGCGCGCCCTGACATGGGGCATTGATTTAGCTAATAGATCAATCTCCATTGCAGGCAGCCCAAGGGCTGCCCCGGCATCACGTATTGCATGTCTAGCGCGATACGTATCAATCATTGCAACAGTTGCGCAACGCGATTGGTTATTAGGTGTATCCCAATTAGTGTCACCGTAGCGTTTAAAAATCATGTCATAGATTTCAAGGCGTCTATGAGATTCAACATCGATATCGATATCAGGCAAAGCTCTACGCAATGGTGAGCAGAAACGCTCCATCAATAACCCGTGGGCCAAGGGCTCTACTCCTGAAATTCCCAATAAGTGGCAGATGAGTGATCCTGCGCCACTGCCGCGTGCAGCAACGCGAATGCCAGCATTGCGTGCCATGTCACAAATGTCGGCGACGGTCAGAAAATATGATTCAAATCCCAGAGTCGCAACGGTTGAGAGTTCATCATCTAAACGTTCGCGCGCTTTTTTGATTGCGCCACTATCGCTATAGCGCCAATGAATTCCAGCTTCACTGCGAGTGCGCAAAAGTACGCGCATATCGTGTGCCGATTGGGCACCAACAACATGGGGCTCTGGCAGATATGCCCCACCGAGTCCGATATCTCGTACAGGTGATAACAAAGCGCGCTCTGCCCATGTTCTAGTTGTAGCTAAGAGTTGACGTGGAGTGCGCTCACCGGCTGCGCGAGCAATTTCTGCTGCCAAAGAAATCATTTCGTCACCAGATTTCAAAAAGCCCTCAGCATTTCGGCGCTCAACATGCCGAGGGTGTAGTGGTACTAGTTGGCGTGCGCAATCTAAAACATCGGCAACTGGTCCGTCAGTACGGTCCCGCATACGTACAGCATTTGTTATTACTGCATCAATATCGTGATCGCGCGCAAATATTAAGGACTTGGCCGCATGCGATATCGAGCGTGGTCCCTTACCTGCAACTAAATGTGAAACGCACTCGATGGCATTTCCGGCAAATAAATCACGGGTTGCATTAAATGCAGTAAAAGCTGCATCGATACGATTATCGGTCAACAGTGCACCGAGAGGTGATTCAGGTCCATGCAGTGCATAGAGATTTGAACTGTAATGACTAAAGCGTTGTAAAAACTCGAGAGTAAGAACTGGATTGCGTCCATCTGAAACCATTGCCAAAGAAGTCAGCAGCCGGCATAGTGCGCGCCATCCCCCATCGCTGTGTGCAAGTAAGGTGATACGGTTTTTTGTGCCAGCAAAATCAATACCGAGATTAACTCCAATAATTGGTGCAATACCGTAGTCAACACAACTCTGAGCAAAGCGGACTGCACCTGCTAAGCCATCGCGATCAGTAAGAGCCAGTGCCGGCATTTCAAACTGCGCTGCACGTTCAACCAAATCATGTGGTTGTGTTGTTCCATACTTAAGTGAGTATGCACTTGCAACATTGAGGTGAATAAAGCTCATACTGTTCTAATAATCCACTGGCCGCTGAGTTCATCGCGTTCGAGCTCAAAAGTTGCAAGGGCTCCAATCGGTGCAGCCTCAACACGCCATACTGCCCGTGCCTGGTCATCAGGGCGATACTTCCCATCACTGATCCGGTTCCACCATCCCCCAGCTTCACACCACCGGGATAAAACTGCATGGATACGAAAGCGTCTACCCTTAAACGTAAATTCAATCGGAGTAGTTGCGCCATCAATCATGACGTCGTGGGCTGGGTTAATCTGTGGGACTGACATAAATAGTAAGCACTCCTAGCACTTGTGGATATTCGAACAGATGTTCGAAAAATAGACCCTAGGACTGACAGATAGCAAGTACGCGAGCGTGTCGGGCTGAAAACTAGTTGAAATTTCAACTACAATATGGGGCGCAGACAAACCAACAATTAAAGGAGCTCCATGGACGCAGTACTAATCATCGGTCGCGTGCTTTTCGCACTGATCTTTATCAACTCAGGAATTAGCCACCTCACCAAACTTGAAGCAATGACCGGCTACGCCACATACAAAAAAGTTCCAGCAGCAAAACTGAGTGTGATTGTTTCAGGTCTCATGATTCTCATTGGCGGTTTGTATATTGCTCTTGGAATCTATGCAGATCTCGGTGCGCTACTCATCGCACTCTTTCTTATTCCAACAGCATTCTTGATGCACGCTTTCTGGAAAGAAACCGATGCAACAGCTAAGCAAAATGAGACCATCGGATTCTTTAAGGATCTATCACTTGCTGGTGCTGCATTAATTATCTTTGCTCTCGTTGGCGCAGGAGCAGAGTTTGGTCCAAGTATTACTGGTGCCTTCTTTAACTTCTAGTTAGCAAAATAAAAAGCCCCGCAGAATAATCTGCGGGGCTTTTTAGTTTGCTAATTATTTTTTAATAATATGAGACTGATAACCTGCAAGAAGTAACATCAAGATTGGATATGTCATAGCAATCGGCAAAGAAGTTAATTGCGCAAGAGCCCCTGTGAGTGATGGGCCAATGAAGTAACCAGCCAAGCCAATTACTCCTACTCGAGCAATTGCTACAGAAGATGCGATTCCTGGAATCTGTGAAGCCGCCAAAATATAGGCTGGAAACATCGGACCAATACCCAGACCAGCACAGGCGAAACCAATGTTGACAACTATTAGAGCTAAGAGCGGATGTGAAGTTGACAGTGAAACGCCTATTGCAATACCAAGAGCTAAACCCAGGCTACCTAAATAACCCCCCAGTTGAACGGTTTTTCTTGGACCAAAGTGATCGAGTGCACGGTCTCCAAGAAAGCGGGCAGTTATCATGGCAAGAGAGAAGGTAGCAAAGGCAGATGCATTGACACCTTTCCCAAATCCCATGTCATCACGAAGCAGAATTGCACCCCAGTCACTGGCAGCACCTTCTGCAATCAAACCACCGAGCAGACCAATTCCCATCCCCCACAGTGGCAAAACACTCTTGCCAAAAAAAGGAATCTTAGCTTGGGTGTCTTCTTCTCCCCCGCTGTGATCATCTAAACCAGGTGGCAATAACAGCATCATCGATGGAATAAATAGAAGGAAGCATGTAATTCCTACTCCAACTAAATTGTCGCGAGGTGATACATGTTTAGCAATGGACCCGCCTAAGACCGTAGTTACAAAAGCACCAGAAGACCAAAGCGCATGAAAAGATGACATTACGCGTTTTCCTAAGAGATTTTCAATTGCAACAGCTTGAGTGTTACAGGCGATATCCATGCTGGAGTATCCAAGTCCCATCACAAATAAACCTGCAATCAAAGTAATGGGCGATGTTGATGTACCCATAAGAATTAAGCCAAGTGGCATGACAATGATTGCCACTCTTAGCACTGGTTTTGTACCATAGGTATGAATAAGGCGACCGGCTAACTGCGCACCAATCACTGCACCAATCGTGCTCGATAATAGAATTAATCCTAGTTGACCGTTATTGAGTCCATTGGCATCTCTAATCTCTGGAATCCGTGCAACCCAAGCCATCGAGACCACACCCATAAAGAAAAACATTGCCCACATTCCATTGCGAGCACGAATCACTGTCTTGATTAAGTCGCTAGCCATAAGAGTCTCAACGGTAACTGACAACCACTCATAAGTCTGCTTCTATAGGGACATGTTCTTCTCCTTCTGGCCACATAAAGAGGAATTTTCAAGAACTCCCCCAGATATAACATCCGATTTCTTTGCTGGCCTCACTGTTGCAATTGTCGCGCTGCCTTTAGCTATTGGCTTTGGGATAACTTCAGGACTAAGCGCAGCATCAGGACTAACCACTGCAATAATTGCTGGACTTCTAGCTGCCCTCTTTGGCGGATCCAAATATCAAGTCAGCGGCCCAACCGGCGCAATGACGGTGATTTTAATTCCTGTTGTTAATAAATATGGTGCATCCGCTATACCTGCACTGGGATTAATGGCCGGAATGATTGTCATACTTATGGCCGTCTTCAAACTTGGTGGATTTATTAATCGAGTCCCTTGGACTGTTGTTGAAGGTTTTACAGTTGGCATCGCTGTGATTATCTCTCTACAGCAAATCCCTCTTGCCTTAGGAATTGCAAAAGGTAAGGGTGAAAAAAGTTTCAACGTTGCTTGGAACACTATTAAAGATGCCATTAATCTTGGAGTTAACTCAAAATCCTTACTTCTTGTGGCCATAACTATATTAATTAAATTCTCTTGGCCCTTGATTGGGCGACGATTTAAATTCAAACATCATATTCCAGCTAGCTTTATGGCCCTACTTTTAGTAACACTTATTGTCAAAATCTTCTCAATAGAGGTTATAACTATTGGAAATATTCCTCGCTCTGTAGGCATATATCAAAGACCGATTTTTGAAAATATCACTTCGCTTCTCGTGCCCGCACTATGGATAGCTCTTTTGGCTGCAGTTGAATCACTTCTTTCTGCTCGAGTTGCTGATGGCATGGCACATGAAAAGAAACATTTCGAACCAAACCGTGAATTATTTGGTCAAGGATTGGCAACAATCGGTGCTTCTATTTTCGGTGGGATGCCCGCAACGGGTGCAATTGCACGATCAAGCGTAAATGTCAGATCGCGAGCAAAAAGTAGATTGGCTTCGATTTTCCATTCTCTGATTCTTCTCGGCATTGCTCTGATTGCTGCGCCACTTGTTAGCCAAATTCCGACTGCAGTTATAGCTGGACTCTTACTCGGTACGAGCTATCGGATTCTCAATCCTGCTTCAATTGTTGAGTCTCTACGCACAACAAAATCAGAGGCTATCACCATGGTAGTGACGGCTTTTAGTACCGTCGCCATTGATTTAATCTGGGGGCTGGTTATCGGAATAACCCTTCACCTAGTTCTGGGACAGGTTTTTAAAAATAAATTATGGAAATGTAGTTAAATACTCCAATGCACAGTGCAGCGACAATCCTTGATTCACTAGAGAGTGAGTCGATTGAAATATTACGTGAAACTGCTGCAACTTTTCGCAAGCCAGTCATGATGTACTCCATTGGAAAAGACTCTTCAGTGCTTTTGCATCTTGCCAAAAAGGCTTTTTTTCCTGGGCCAATTCCTTTTCCGCTATTACATATAGATACAAAGTGGAAGTTCAAAGAGATGCTCTCTTTTCGAGATGCCGTGGTGAAGGAAAATAACCTTGAAATCATTGTTCATTCGAATCAAGATGGAATAGAAGCCGGTATAAATCCATTCACATCCGGGGTTTCTGAATACACGCGGATTATGAAAACAATGGCACTGCGACAAGCTTTGGATAAACATGGTTTTGATGGAGCGATCGGTGGTTCCCGCCGTGATGAAGAGAAAAGTCGAGCAAAAGAAAGAATATTCAGTGCAAGAGAACCTGGTCATATTTGGGATCCTCGAAATCAGCGGCCTGAATTGTGGAGAACCTATAACACGCGATTAAATGTAGGTCAGTCAATGAGAATCTTCCCAATATCTGACTGGACCGAGGCCGATATCTGGAACTACATCTATCGTGAGGGAATCGAAGTTAATCCTCTCTACTTTGCTAAGTCAAGACCAGTGGTAACGCGCGGAACACAATTAATTATGGTTGATGATGATCGACTTCCTT
>WLMW01000048.1 GCA_009700025.1 Actinomycetota bacterium | reverse complement strand
GTGACACAAGCACATCGCATTGCTCGCGAAGAAATCTTCGGACCAGTTCTCTCGGTACTAACCTTTAGAACTCCGCAAGAGGCCATTGATAAGGCTAATAACACTCCTTTTGGGCTCTCGGCAGGTATCTGGAGCGAGAAGGGGTCGCGCACTTTATGGGCTAGCCAACAATTACGTGCCGGCGTTATCTGGGCAAATACTTTTAATAAGTTTGACCCGACATCACCTTTTGGTGGGTACAAAGAGTCTGGCTGGGGTCGCGAAGGTGGACGACATGGCTTAAGTGCATACTTGAAAGGCATTGGACATGAGTGATCGCATTGACGTTAAAAAGACATATAAGTTATTTATTAACGGTACATTCCCACGGACTGAGTCTGGTCGCACATATGAAATCAAAAACTCCAAAGGGACCTTTATCGCTAATCCTTGTTTAGCTTCACGCAAAGATTTAAAAGATGCAGTAGTTGCAGCTCGGGCAGCACAGGCTGGATGGAGCAAAGCTTCAGCATATAACAAGGGACAGATTCTCTACCGAATTGCTGAGATGCTTGAAGGTCGCCGAGGACAGTTTGTTGATGAGATTATTGCCGTTACTGGAGTTACAAAAGCAAAAGCTGAAAAGGAAGTCACTGATTCGGTAGATCGATTAGTTTGGTATGCAGGCTGGACCGATAAGCTTTCATCACTTTCAGGTGCGCTTAATCCTGTTGCTGGTCCTTACTATAACTTCACTGTTCCAGAGAGCATGGGAGTTATTGCAGCAATTGCACCTGAAGCTCCATCGCTTCTTGGGCTTATTGATGCAATCGCACCAATTATTGTTGGTGGAAATACGGTCGTCCTTTTGGCAAGTACAAAAGCTCCACTATCTGCCATGAGTTTTGCCGAAGTTATTGCCACAAGTGATGTTCCTAATGGTGTTATTAATATCTTGACCGGCAAGAAGGAAGAGATTGCTCCATGGATCGCATCACATATGGACATCGATGGCTTAGATATCTCTGGCCTTGCACCAAAATCTCAAGGCGATATCCGAATTGCTGGTGCCGAAAATCTCAAGCGTATATACAGTTTCAAGTCAGCAGATCCAGGGCGAATCCTGGCGTACTTAGAGAACAAGACAGTCTGGCACCCAATCGGGCTATAAGCGCTTTATTCCCCTGAAATTGCAGCAAATTTAGGCTTAATAATCTCTTCGATTATTGCCAAACGCTCAGGGTAAGAAATAAATGCACTCTTCATCGCATTAATTGTTACACGCTGTAAATCAGCAAAACTCCAATCAAAGGCTTTAACACTTTCAGCCATTTCATGTGACATCGAGGTCTGGCTCATTAATCTATTGTCCGTGTTGAGGGTAACTCTAAATCGAAGTGTTGCTAGAACACCAAGTGGATGCTCTTTGTAACTCTTTGCTGCGCCTGTTTGAAGATTAGAGGTGGGACATAATTCTAAAGGAATACGACGATCTCGGACATATGATGCTAATTTTCCTAACTTTGGTTCTGGTCCCGAAAAATCTATGTCATCAATAATGCGAACTCCATGACCTAATCTCTCTGCTCCACAGAGTTGTATCGCCTCCCAAATAGATGGCAAACCATACGCCTCTCCTGCATGAATAGTGAAGTGTGCATCCTCTTGTCTTAAATACTCGAAAGTCTCTAACTGATCGCTAGGTGGAAAGCCATCTTCAGGACCAGCAATATCAAATCCAACAACTCCTTGATTGCGAAATTTCACTGCAAGTTCAGCCACTTCTTGGCTTAACTTATTTTGACGCATTCCACACAGTAAAGATTCAACACGGATATTTAAACCTTCACTCAATGCAGCCTTTTCGCCAGATCTGTATCCCGCAAGTGTGGCTTCAATTACTTGTGACATTGATAAGCCACCTTGTGTGAACAGCTCTGGTGCTCCTCGCACTTCAGCATAGACAACACCATCTCTTGCTAAATCAAGTGCACATTCATGGGCAACCCGCACAATGTCTTCACGCCGCTGCATAACCGCAATTGTGTGAGAAAAAGTCTCTAGGTACCTAACGAGTGAACCTGAATCACACGATTCGCGGAACCATTGAGCTAGTTCAGTTGCATTCTCTGTTGGAAGTGCGGTGTAACCAATTTCCTTTGCTATATCAATGATTGTTTGCGGGCGTAAGCCCCCATCTAAGTGATCATGCAAAAGCACTTTTGGAAGCCTGTTTATCTGCTCCAAAGTAGGGGTTTTTAGCAACATATTCATTGAACAATCCGCTCTATAACTAGTGGGAGTTGCTGGGCAACCCCGCCTTCAATTATTGTGACAGCACCCTCGAGGACTTGCAATGCTCTTTCAAAGCGTGGGCTCTCATCAGTAAATAAAGTAAATAGTGGGTCTCCCGCTTTAATAACATCGCCCGGTTTTGCATGCATCGTTATTCCTGCACCAGCTTGTACTGTTTCGCCTTGTTTTGATCGTCCGGCACCAAGTCGCCAAGCACTCACTCCCACTTTCATAGCATCCATGGTCGTGATAGTTCCAGTTGAGGCAGCCACAACTGTATGTGATTCTTTTGCTACTGGAAGAGTTGCTTCGGGATTACCGCCTTGCGCAATGATCATTCTGCGCCAGTGATCCATAGCCGAACCATCCTTCAAAGCGGTTTCTGGATCTTTTCCTCTGATTCCTGCGGCATCAATCATCTCTCTAGCTAGAATGAGCGTCAGTTCAACAACGTCGTGAGGTCCACCGCCAGCTAAGACTTCAACAGATTCGGCAACTTCTAATGCATTTCCAGCGGTTAATCCGAGCGGAACATCCATAGCTGTTACAAGAGCACGGGTTGTGACCCCAGCATCTTTACCAAGTTGCACCATAACTCTGGCAAGCTCACCCGCTTTTTTGGGATCACTCATGAATGCACCACTACCAGTTTTAACGTCCAAAACAAGCGCCGAGGTTCCCTCTGCAATTTTCTTACTCATAATCGAGGATGCAATAAGTGGAATCGCCTCGACAGTTGCAGTTACATCACGGAGTGCATAAAGTTTTTTATCCGCGGGTGCTAATCCAGCCCCTGCCGCACAGATAACTGCGCCAGTTTCTTGTAATACTTTGAGCATCTCATCATTGGTGAGGGATGCACGCCAACCTTTAATTGACTCCATTTTATCGAGAGTCCCACCTGTATGACCTAATCCACGGCCCGATAACTGCGGAACTGCACCCCCGCATGCGGCTACCAATGGTGCAAGTGGAAGAGTGATTTTGTCGCCAACTCCGCCAGTAGAGTGCTTGTCCACAGTTGGGCGATCAAGCATCGACCAATTCATGCGTTCACCACTATTAATCATTGCGTTCGTCCAGCGCGAGATTTCATGCGAGTTCATTCCATTGAGCAAAATTGCCATTGCTAGTGCCGACATCTGTTCGTCGGCTACAACTCCCCGCGTATATGCGTCAACTACCCAATCGATTTGTAAATCTGTTAAAACTAGCGAGTCGCGCTTTGCGGCAATAATTTCCACCGCTGCAAAGTTTTCAATCAAGACGTTTTTCAATTTCTTCTGGCCCAAATGCCCACGGTAATAAATCACCCAAAGTTTTAATTCCGGTATCTGTCATGAGCTGGAGTTCGGAGCCGCCATGCTCTTGTAAGAGTTGTCTGCAACGTCCACATGGCATCAGATAATTACCTGAAATATCTACGCAAACAAAAGCAATTAATCGACCACCACCACTTTGAACTAACTGAGAAACCAAACCGCACTCAGCGCACAGCGTTAGTCCATAGCTCGCATTCTCAACATTGCATCCAGTTACAACTCTGCCGTCACTCACTAATGCAGCTACCCCTACTGGGAATTTTGAATAAGGAACATAAGCCTTTTTCATTACATCCGTGGCTTCGGCACGCAGAAGCTTCCAATCGATATCCATTAGTGTGAACCTCCACGTTTGTAAGGAATACCATCACTGGCGGGGGCACGTACTTTTCCGACGAATCCAGAAACCGCGATAATCGTAACAATGTAAGGAACCATTACCATGAACTCACTTGGAATTGGTGTGCCAGTAATCGAAAGCACAGTTCGCAATTGGTCAGCAAAGCCAAATAAAAGTGCGGCAGCGACTGCCCCAAGTGGAGTCCATTTACCGAAAATTAATGCAGCAAGAGCAATAAAACCCATGCCCGCCGTCATTTGTCGGCTAAAGGCACCCGATGAACCCACAGTAAAGAAAGCGCCACCAAGACCAGCAACAAGACCAGCAATCAAAACATTGCGGAAACGGACTTTGTTTACATCAATGCCAACACTCTCTGCGGCCACCGGAAGTTCACCTACGGCACGCATTCGCAGACCCCACTTTGATTTAAAGAGAGTCACCTGAATAATCGCTACGATGACATAGAGCATGTAAACGATAATTGTTTGTGAGAAAAATATCGGACCTACTAACGGGATCTTTGAAAGAATTGGGATCTGAATGGTGCTAAATATCGGTGAAGAATTCCACCTAGCTGCATCCGTTGTTAAGATTCGTTGAGACGCAAAACTAGTTAAGCCAATTACCAACACATTTATAACAAAGCCTAAAATTACTTGATCGACAGCATACTTAATTGCAAAAGTTGCTAGCAATAATGAAATAAGTGCTCCAGCTAAAGGTGCAACCAATAAACCAGCCCAAGAGTTTTGAGTCAAACTTCCAACAACTCCTGCTGCAAATGCTCCCGCTAGTAGTTGACCTTCGATTGCAATATTAATGACACCAGAGCGCTCACAGATAAGTCCGGAGAGTGATCCAAAGACAAGTGGAATGGCTAGGAAAAGTCCCCCTTGAAGTAATCCCGTTACTGATATTGCAGCACCCGCAGCGGCCCAACACATAAATGCGATAAAGACGCTGAGGCAATATGCCAAGGCGCTGACACCTAGTTTATTACCCTTACGGGCTTGCAAAAATGCGAATACAAGAAACAAAGCAGATAAAGCACTGAAACTATATGCGCCAATCTTTGAGCCAATTACCCAGGATTGAATAATCACCCACTCATCCCCGAGTACGAAGTTGAATGTAACGTCTTGAGATTCACCCGGAAGGTAAGCGAAAAGAACAAATGAAATAAGGGTTAAAGCCAACATAATCTTTAGGTTTCGGCTACGTTTTTTAGCCAAGACTGAAATAACTTGATTATTTTTCATCAACCATTCCAACCCTTCGACGCCATTTCCTGACCACTCTCGAGGTTTTTAATCTTTATATAGCGAGTAATCAATCCTGGAGCAGCTATAAACAGCACTACTAATGCCTGAATTACTAGAACAATTTCAACTGGAACTTGGACGTTTGCCTGCATTGTTGTCCCTCCGACCCGCAAGCCTGCAAATAGCAGTGACGCTAGGACCACTCCAACTGGTCCTCCGCGACCAAGGAGAGCAACAGTGATGGCATCAAAACCAAAGCTGCCAGCAGTATCAGAAGTTAACTCATATTGGAAACCAAGAACATGAATTGCACCAGCTAAACCAGAAAGTCCACCTGCGATAAGCATTGTTCCAATCGTAATTCTTTGCACAGAAATTCCAGCTGTTCTTGCCGCTGATGAGTTAGCACCAACTGCGCGCGTTTTAAATCCCCAAGTGCTCCGATTAAGAAGTAACCAGAATAAAAATGCGACAACAATTGAGATGAAAATACCTACGTTAACTGAGTAGTTATCTCCAAATAGTCGAGGTAGACGAGCAGTGTCTTTGACTGGTGGCGCTAAAGGATCTAAGCGACCTGGTCGCAAAAAAGTCGAGGTTCCAAGTATCCAGAGTAGAAAATTGGCAGCAATATAGTTAAGCATAATTGTGACAATAACTTCATGAGCTCCAGTTTTAGCTTTCAATAAACCAACAAAGCCTCCCCACAAAGCGGAAAGAATTATCGCTGCAGTTATGGCAACAACGACATGTAAGAAAATAGGTAACTCATAATGGAAGCCAACATAAGAAGCGCCAATAGCGCCAAAAATGAACTGCCCTTGCGCGCCGATATTGAATAATCCGGCTTTGAATGCAATCGCAACAGATAATCCACACAACATAAGTGGCGCTGCATTCACAACCGTCTGTGAAAGTGGATAAAAGCCAGTCAAAAAACTATGCCCCTCAACTAAATTTGGGTCATAAATTGCGCCTTGAAAGAGGGCTAAATATGCATTACCTACAGTGCTAGCAAATATTTTCAGAAAACTAATTGGTGAACCTATTTTTGAAAGAACTCGCGAATCAGTAAATCCAATTACCAATCCACCCACAAAAAGAGCTAATCCGAACGCAATGAGAGGCAAAATAGCTTTTTTCGCAATTAGCTTCATGCACTCACCTCTGCATGCAATGAAACGCCGGCCATATAAAGACCCAACTCTTCGCGAGAAATACTTGGTTCAACTATGGCAATAATCTCGCCCTTAAACATAATTGCAATCCGATCAGCCAATGCGTAAACCTCATCTAGTTCAGTGCTAAAAAGCAGTACGGCTTTCCCGTCATTTCGCTCTGCTACTAATCGCTCATGGACAAATTCGATTGATCCAACATCTAATCCACGAGTTGGCTGGGATACGACGACAAGTTTGACTGGTCGAGAAAGTTCGCGCGCCAAAACCACTTTTTGCTTATTGCCACCCGATAAAGATGATGCTGTATCAGTGACAGATTGTGCACGAATATCGAACTCAGCAACTCTTTCCTGCGCGACCTTCTTGACCGCATCAGGGAAGTATCTACCGAACTTTGAATATGGAGCGCTCATGTGTGTGTCTAAAACTAAATTCTCTGCAATAGTGAAAGAGGAAATCAAGCCATCTAATTCCCGAGATTCGGGTACATAGGCAATTCCCAGATCTAAACAGTCCACGACACTCTTGCCAATGATTTCTTGTCCGTCGACTTTCACAGAGCCAGCTACATGCTCACGCAGCCCAAGCATTGCTTCTGCTACTTCACTCTGTCCATTTCCCTGCACGCCGGCGATTGCTAATACCTCACCTGCCTTGACTTGAAAAGAAATGTTATTAACTAATGTGCGGCCAGTGTGATCTTGAATAGTTAAGTTCTGGACGTTTAATACTTCAGAACCCAACTTGGCTGCCTCTTTGTCCACCTTAAGATCAACTTCTCGACCAACCATCATGGAGGCCAACTCACTTTGCTCGGCCGAAGGAGACGCTGTCCCGACTACTTTTCCCCGCCTAATGATCGTTATTTTGTCGGCTATAGCTTTCACTTCACGTAACTTGTGACTAATAAATACAATCGCTCTTCCTGATTCACGTAGCTTCTTGAGATTATTCAAAAGCTCATCTGTCTCTTGCGGGGTAAGAACAGCAGTTGGTTCATCTAAAATCAAAACTTTTGCGTCGTAGATTAGGGCCCGAATAATTTCAACACGTTGCTGAATTCCAACTGGCAATTCTTCAACTATTGCATCTGGGTTGACATCAAAATTAAACTCTTGGGAAATTCTCAAGATCTCTTCGCGCGCAGTCGCAAGATCTAACTTTCCAAAGAAACCAGTTTTCTCATGACCCAGCACTATATTTTCTGCAACTGTGAAAACTGGGATTAACATAAAGTGCTGATGAACCATGCCAATTCCGGCAGCTAAAGAATCGAGAGGGCTATTAATGGTGAGTTCTTTTCCATCAACGCTAATTGTTCCTGAATCTTGCTGGAGCAGACCATAAACAATGTTCATTAAAGTCGATTTGCCAGCACCATTTTCGCCAAGAATTGCATGAATCTCACCATCTGCAACAGCAAAGTCAATTGCGTCATTTGCTACTAGTCCGCCAAAACGCTTAGTTATTGCGCGTAGTTCGAGGGACATGGCTTCAATCTACCTCTCTGTAGAGAATCTTTCAAAGATAAAGGGCGAGGCGTCCGAAGACGCACTCGCCCTTTACTAAGCGAACTAGATTATGGCTTAACCTTAATCTTTCCTGAAACGATGTCAGCAGCAATTGCGCGTACTTCGTTCTGGATCTTTGAAGGAACCTTCTTAGCTAGATCATGGTAAGTAGCTATTTTTGTTCCCTTATTAGCAAGAGTTCCAACATATGAAGTGTTAGTGAATTTACCCTTTGAAACATCTGTGATAACTGAACCCACAGCCTCTCCGAGACCCTTCATAACTGATGTTAGAAGAACTGACTTGTACTGGTTTGCTGATACATAACCATCTGTATCAACCCAGATTGTCACTGACTTCTTGCTTGTCATTGAGTTCTGAGCTGTCTGTGCAGCAAGACCACCAGCAACAGGCATGATTACATCCGCGCCTGCTTGCTCGAATGCCTTTGAAGTTGCAAGAGCCTTAGTTGTGTTGCCGAAGTCTCCGATGAATTCACCGTTCTTTCCATCCCAACCAAGTACCTTTACTGACTTCTTCTTAACCGTGTTGAAGTAGTCAACACCTTGCTTGTATCCGCTCATGAAGCATGTAACGGTTGGGTATGGAGCTCCACCGTATGTTGCAACAATTCCAGTCTTTGAATATCCAGCTGCAACATAACCAGCCAAGAATGCAGCTTCCTGTGTCGCGAATGTTAGACCCTTGACGTTTGCAACTGGATTACATACTGAATAGTCAGCGTTGCAATCGTATGCACCATCATCGACAACTGCATAGCTAATTCCTGGGTTGGCCTTTGCAGATGTAATGATTGCACCACTAATCGCAAAACCAACACCAATAATAATTGTGCACTTGTTGTCTACAAACTTCTTAATGTTTCCAGCAAAGTCAGCACTTGATGCTGCTGGTAAGTACTCAACAGAGATGGAAGAGCTCTTAACCTTTACAGCTCCAGCCCATGATGATGCGTTAAATGACTTGTCGTCTACGCCACCAGTATCCAGAGCCAAGCAAGCCTTTGTCTTAACTGCAGCTGTTGCTGCAGGCATAGTGGTAACTCCCACTATGAGTGTTGCGGCTGCGAGGGCAGCTACTACGCGAAATGTATTCTTCAATTTTCCTCCAAGGGATCTTCTTATTGAGCCTAAAAGACTCAATCAGAAGGTTGATGTGTAGCGTCAGCCTAGTAGTTACATATGAAGAAACTCAATAATTTACCTGGTTTTACCTCACGGCGATGTAACAATTCTGCAAACCCTCAAGTGCTAGTTCATGGTTTAATGACAAGTGCTAGTTCATGGTTTAATGATGAGAACTACCGCACAACCCCCAGGTTTTCATAGGCCAAATTAAGAGTTTTAGACGCGACCTCACGAGCTTTTGCTCCCCCCATATGTAATAAGTCGGTGAGGTTTTTTTCATCATCGAGCAACTCGAGTGCCGCGCTTCGAATTGGTCGTAAATATTCAACTACGACTTCGGCTACGGCCGACTTAAAATCTCCGTAGCCCTTACCTTCAAATTCAGTCTCCAACTTTTCAATCGAAATTCCGGAAAGCGCTGAATGAATAGCTAAAAGATTACTGATACCAGGTTTTTCTTTTTCATCAAACTTAATCTCTCGCCCGGCATCAGTTGTTGCGCTCTTAATCTTCTTTGCATTTGCCTCTGGGGTATCCATAATTTCTAAAACACCAGCAGCAG
>WLMW01000047.1 GCA_009700025.1 Actinomycetota bacterium | reverse complement strand
ATACAAGAAAAGGTGATGCCATTTACGCGCCACACTGGACCGGCGCTAAGCCCTTTCAATGCTTGGGTGCTTGTTAAATCTCTTGAGACGATGGAGCTCCGCGTTGAACGCATGGTTTCAAATGCACAAATTATCGCCGAATTTTTAGAGGCTCGACCTGAAATTAAATCTGTGCGTTTTCCTGGGCTCAAATCTCACCCTAATCATGCGCTGGCAATGAAGCAAATGTCCGGCGGAGGAACCACTATTGGTATTGAGTTTGTTGGTGATCAAGCGCAGGTTTTTGCCTTTATGAATAAGCTCCGTGTTATCGATATTTCAAACAACTTGGGTGACAGCAAATCACTGATAACTCACCCTGCAACAACAACACATCGGCGCTTAGGGCCTGAAGTTCAAGCTGAAATGGGTATTACGCCATCAGTTTTGAGACTTTCCGTGGGATTAGAGCATTCGGCAGATTTGATTAAGGACTTAACTCAAGCGCTTAGTTGAGCGATAACAAGTACGACTGATAGCAAGCTTAAATAAGTTATTGACCACTGAAAGATTTTTCCAGCAGTTTTTCCGTAATTCGGCGAGTTATCTTTAAGTGCAACTAACTCGCGCGCAAAAACTAAGCCCAATAAAACCGTTACAACTAGCGACCAGAAGGGTAGGTGAGCAGAAATAATCAGCCATATTGAAGATGCAATCATCAAAATAGTATGGAACCACATTTCGCGGTGCACGCGCCCCTTTGAAGCAACGACCGGAAGCATTGGAATCCCAGCGGCCAAATAATCATCCTTGTACTTAATTGCAAGTGCCCAAAAATGCGGTGGTGTCCAAAAGAAAATGACCATAAAAAATGCAAGGGCAGTGATTGAAAGCGAGTCAGTGACAGCAGCCCAACCGATAAAAACTGGCATACAACCAGCAGCGCCACCCCAAACAATATTCTGGGAAGTTCTACGCTTTAAGCCCAATGTATAAACAAATACATAAAAAACGATAGCAATAAATGCCAACAGCGCTGCTAGTGGAGTTGTGAAATACCAGAATAGTAAGAGTGATAAAGCCCCTATTGCGGTCGCAAAAATCGCAGCGTTTGTTTTACTAATGACACCCGTAACAATCGGACGTTTTGCAGTTCTTTCCATCAACTTATCGATGTCACTTTCAATAACCATGTTAAATGCATTGGCGCTACCTGCTGATAAAGTCCCTGCAATTATCGTTATGGCCACTAGGGGAAAAGGTGGCAGGCCCTTGGCTGCCAAAACCATTGCTGGAAGAGTTGAAACTAGGAGTAGTTCTACCACCCGTAATTTCATGAGATCTAAATAGCCACCTAAGATGCTCTTCACTGTCCTAGGTTACTCAGCAACCTGGTATCGGTCTCACAGTTTCTTCTCAGCCAATGGGGTTAAGTTTTGCTAAAGAAAAGGAGCACCTCATGACGCCTCAAGAAAAACCCGAATGGATCAAGATGGCCGAAACAGATAACGCTGGTGCAATTCGGAAAACTTCAAAAGGTCTACCAGCCATTGCTCTTATGGCATTCGCTGCAATCATTGGTATCGGTGCTGTAGTAGCTCAAACTCCAGGCGAGAGTCCAGCAAGTGCTGTGGAGAGTGCTTCTCCATCTCTTCAAAGCTCACAGCCGATTGCGTCAAGTCAACCTGCACCCAGCAAGTCGGTAACGACTGCATCTCCAAAAGCATCAATCTCTACAACAGCTTCCCCAACATCATCAGGTATGGCAAATCCAGCAATCGCAACAATGCCAACGGGTGGCGGAGATGATGAAGCAGAGGGCAATAGAGAAGAGGGTAGACACAAAAATAGCGGCGACCATGAAGGCGAAGACGACCATGAAGGCGAAGACGATTAATTCCTAACCATTACAGTTAGGGCATGCGCCGTAACTTCATAGTTTTAGTGATAATTACCTCACTCTGTGCCTTCTTAACTCCGGCGCAGAGTGAGGTTTTATCTAGCCAAACGAAGATGTCTTTAGTTGCAACAATAAATGGTTCAATCTCTCCAAAATCAGTGAGATCTTCTGGAACCGGCATTATCAGTGCGCATAATATGATGTATCGACACAGCGTAACAATTTATGATGCGAATACCTTTAAGTTAATTAAAACTATTCCTGATTCTGTAAAGCTTTCAAATTTTGGTTATTCAAAATACTCTTCAATATATAAAGGTGCTCCTGTTGAAGGCGCATATTCACCCGATGGAAAGTACCTTTATGTAACAAATTATTCAATGTACGGAAAAGGTTATAACCACGAAGGTCATGACACGTGCTCCCCTGCATCGCATTACGACACAAGTTTTCTATACCGTATAGATCTCAGCAACTATGAAATTGATGCGGTTTATCCAGTTGGTTCAGTACCTAAAGTCGTAGAAGTCACTCCAGATAACAAATACATTTTGGTATCAAACTGGTGCTCCTATGACCTGAAAGTCATCTCGGTAGCCACTCAGAAGACCGTGAAGAGTTTAAAGATTGGGCGATACCCAAGAGGAATCGCGGTTAGCAACGATAGTAAAACGGCTTACGTCACCGAAATGGGCGGAAGCCGAATTCACGTTGTCAATTTAGATGACTTCTCAATCTCGTACATTCCAATTGGAGTGACTCCACGTGCAATCGTCTTATCACCAGATAATACAAAGATGTATGTCACGCTTAATTTTTCCGGAAAAGTTGCTGCATGGGATTTAATTAGAAACAAGAGTTTGGGAACAGTCACCACTGGAAAAGCTGCTCGATCTCTAGCAATCTCAGATGATGGGAGTGCATTATTCGTAGTTAACTATACGAGTAATAGCATTTCTAAAGTGCGTACAAGAGACTTAAAAACACTACAAACTATAAATGCATGCAGCGAACCGATTGGTGTGACATTTGATGTACCTACACAACGTACTTGGGTAGCTTGCTACGGTGGCTCTATAAAAGTTTTTGACAATAACTAGTTAAGGTTTTTGATATCAAGAAATTTCGAGTTAGTGCCAGAACGATGCAATAACTATATTAGTTACTGTTAATCCGATTAAGGTTAACCATGTATTTTTCGCAAGTACGGGCTTCTTCACATTGCGATAGCCGATAAATAGAATCACGAGCAGGATGACAAGTTTGATTGCAATTTTTGTGTGATTAAGTACTTCATCAGGATGAACTGTTTTATACATTCCAACCATTGCAAGACCTGCGATTAACGCAGTGAGCCCGGCATGGAGGATTCCAGAATTGAGTTTTCGTGGGTTTTTATTCCATTGCAGCAAAAGCAAGGAAAGAATGGCAATAACACAGAGAATATGAATCACATAGAAGATTGTGTTGATAGTCGTCATGCAATCAGTTTAGAGTGCATCTATGTCAACACCTACGACCCCGGGCACTATCGGCCCTGGAGAATTTTTCCCAGTTGTCGGAGTAGGCCCGCATGAATTGCCATGGCCAGAGGGCAATCAATACGATCCAGAGTTACTGCTCAATGGCGATCGTAGAAATGTTTTGGACCATTATCGGTATTGGAGTATTGAAGCGATTGTCGCTGATTTAAATACTAAACGTCATAAATTACAAATAGCAATTGAAAATTGGCAACATGATTTAAATATTGGTTCAGTTGTCCGTACGGCAAACGCTTTCAACGTCGCTGGCGTGCATATCGTTGGAAAGCGCGATTGGAATAAACGCGGAGCGATGGTTACGGACCGATACTTAACAGTGCATCACCATCCCACAGTCGAAGATTTCGCAGTGTGGTGCAAAGCAAATAATCTTCCGATTATTGGAATTGATAATGTTCCAGGATCTAAACAACTTGAAAGCGCTAATCTTCCAGAAAGTTGTGTCCTCCTCTTTGGGCAAGAAGGTGCGGGCATGTCTGATGAGGCAATATCTATTTGTGAAGTGCTCTACGAGATTAATCAGTACGGCTCAACTCGTTCAATGAACGCATCCGCTGCCGGAGCAATAGCCATGTATCACTGGGCTTTGCAGCACTTGCCAAGATGACTAGACGTTGGCTTTCAAAGAACTTAATTGTTTTAACGCTCGTTTCACTCACTCAAGATGCCGCAAGTGATCTCTTATATCCGCTTCTCCCTTTGCTACTTACAGGCGTTATTGGTGCAGCACCATTTGCACTTGGGCTAATTGAAGGATGTGCCGAAGCCGCAGCTGGTTTTTCAAAACTTTACGCAGGCAAATTTAGCGACCAGATTGGCCGTAAACCTTTTGTTTCCGCGGGTTACACGATGGCAGGTATCGGAAAGCTATTTGTAGTACTTGCAACGTCATGGCCCCTCGTTTTCTTTGGGCGTGTGACAGATCGAATCGGTAAAGGGATGCGAAGTTCTCCTCGAGATGCACTTATTAATGACTCCGTCGATAAAGAAGATCTTGGAAAAGCCTTCGGCTTCCACAGAGCTGGAGATAATTTAGGCGCAGTTATAGGGCCTGCATTAGCTCTCCTCGGACTTGCTCTCCTCAACGATGACGTGAGGGCAGTGGCAAAATGGGCCATGATTCCAGCGGTTTTATCTGGACTTTTAACCTTTTTAGTCCGAGATAATTTCGTAAAACCAAGTACGAAAACAAAAAAAATTACTGCGGATTACAAACTTTCATCTGCCCTGAAAATTAGAATCTTTACTTTGGTTGCGATTCAATTGACCAACATTCCCGACGCGCTACTTTTATTACGACTTCACCAAATAGGTTTTTCGGCTAAAGGTGTCGTGGGCTCATATATGGTTTTTAGCGCAGTTTCTATGTTGCTTGCATTTCCAGCTGGTGCACTTTCTGATAAATTGAATCCGCGGTTAATTTACGCAATTGGTCTATTGTTTTTTGCGCTTGGTTATTTTACTTTGGGTTTCACAAATAATCATGTCTTAGCCGTTATTGCAATAATTACTTATGGTGTCTTTCCTGCACTAACCGATGGCGTCGGCAAAGCTTGGATAGCTTCGCTTAGCCCCCATGAACATCGCGGAAA
Organism: Actinomycetota bacterium; assembly: GCA_009700025.1. Classification (GTDB taxonomy): domain Bacteria; phylum Actinomycetota; class Actinomycetes; order Nanopelagicales; family Nanopelagicaceae; genus Planktophila. Next base: position 4,817 of record WLMW01000047.1, on the reverse strand, counting down.
AATTCAAGGAATCTATCAATCTTCTATGAACTTCGCAGTTCTTGGTGCAGGAATTTGGGGCGGAGCACTTTGGAGTAGTCAAGGAAAACAGTGGCCATTAATGATTGCCGGTATTGGCGCGCTTATAGGTTCTTTAACTCTATTAATAATCCGTCCACCGCACGTTCAACCATAGCTAACGTCTCTTCATAGGCTTCAATAGATTGGTTGTATGGATCAGGTACTTCAAGTTTGAAGTAATCGCTTGATGTCGGATCGATATTTTTTAGGGTCACGTCAAAGTTGCGTAAATAAAAAACTTTATTTCTCGATTCATCATTGTTTGCAAGTTTAATTACATTGGTGAAGTTGTTTGAATCCATCACTAAAATTAAATCATTTGTAAAAAAATCACTCGACTGAAATTGGCGTGCTGAGTGTGTATAACCATAGCCAGCGTTTTCCCATACCTTTTGCGAAGTGGGATGCGGGCCTTGTCCTACGTGCCATGCCCCAGTTCCAGCACTGGCTACAACTATTTTTGGTGAAGTCCATTCAGCGGTTCTTTGTGAAAGCACGGCAGCCGCCATTGGTGACCGACAGATGTTTCCCATGCAGACCATAGATATCCGGATTTCTGGCAGGGATTTTAAGTGCTCAATCAAACCTCGGGCTCATCCTCTAACGTCTCCCGGACCGATTTTAAACGTCGTTCAATCTCGTCAGCTTCGTCAATACGTCCTTGCATGCGAACTATTTTTGCGATTCGAGATTCAACATCAATGATGAATTCAAAGTCCTTCGGTTCATCTTCACTTACAACCGAGAGAACTTGTTCTAATGTGGATAGTCCATCATCAAATTTTCCTAAAAGTACTTGCGCTTTACCTACTTCAAAGAGTGCAAAGGTTTCACGACGATGATCGTGACCAGTTTCAAAAACATCAACTGCTTTTCTTGCAGTTTCGAGTGCAAGCTCACCTTCATTTAATTCAATTAAGCATGAAGCCATTTTTTGGTCGCAACGCGCAACATGAATAACTTCTTTATTGCGCTTAAATAATATTCGCGCTTCTTTAAATGCATCAATTGCTTTTTCATAGTTTTTCAATTCGCGCTCAGCGCATCCAATTAGATGCAGATCGTTTGCTGCCCCAATTTCATTTCCATCTACCAAGTGTTCTTGTGCACATTCACCCATGGTCGTTACAACTTTGTCATAATTCTTAGACGTGTACCACCATTCGCCAAGTGTGCAAGCAAGTTCAAGGGCAATAGGAGATTTGTTCTCACGTAAAATTTCAACTGCCTTGCTCATCGCCGTTGCAGCTTCATCCATGCGCTTTAATTGATTGAGGTTGTAGCCAATCGCGGAATAAGCTTGTGCTAAACCCTCACTTGGCGCGTTAGCACCTAGTGTTGAATAAATATCTCTTGCGGTTTCGGCGAGCGCTAATGCCTCGTCATACTGTCCACGCGCGTAAATTCTGGCACTGAGTTCGTAATACGTGCTTGCACGCTCTTCGCCATCGACTTCAGGAATTCGATCCCAGAGCATCTCTTCTGTGATGATCTCTTCCATATCGTCATCTTCGCCCACGCAGACCGCCCTTCTGTGCAAACTCTTGGCTCGACTCTATACGCAAACCTCTATCTGCGGCTTCAAATAGACAGAGTCTTGAAGCTCCTTTACGCTTCTACTTGCAAATCATTCGCATCTAGGAAAGGGCTTGTATGAACGTCGTAATAAAGCCCGCTCAGAGCTTGCGTGAGCGCCTGACACCCGATGAATGGCGCCGTATGGCAGCGATGTTTGGCTTCATTCTCTTCCTCCACGTATCTGGGGCGCTACTGATGTGGAAGGCCACAACAGGCAACTATGTTCTCAGTGATGGCTCGCTCTTTGGTTGGGGCACTGCAGCTCTTGCATACACACTCGGAATGCGCCACGCATTCGATGCCGATCACATAAGTGCGATTGATAATACAACGAGAAAATTAATGTCCGAAGGAAAGCGACCGCTTGCAGTCGGCTTCTTCTTTTCACTTGGCCATTCCTCGGTTGTGTTTGTACTTGCCATGTTACTTAACTTTGGAATTAAGGCACTTGGAGCTCAACTTAAAGATGACAACTCATCATTACATCACTACACCGGCTTAATTGGTACCACAGTAAGTGGCGTTTTCTTAATGCTCATTGCAATTTTAAATTTAATTATTTTGGTTTCAATTGTCGGTGTATTTATTCAAATGCGTAAAGGTGCATACAACGAAGAAGAATTAGAAAAGCATCTTAACTCTCGCGGTTTACTCATGCGCTTCTTCGGACCGATTGCACGTCGTATTGATGCTTCATGGAAAATGTATCCTCTCGGAATTCTTTTTGGTCTAGGTTTTGATACTGCAACTGAGATTGGATTGCTTGTACTTGCAGGATCGTCGGTGATTGCTGGACTTCCTTGGTGGGCAATAATTTCTCTGCCACTTTTCTTTGCTGGTGGAATGAGCCTGCTAGACACAATTGACGGATCTTTTATGAATTTTGCATACGGTTGGGCTTTTTCAAAACCAGTACGTAAGGTTTACTACAACATCATCATTACTGGCCTTTCGGTATCTGTCGCTTTCTTTGTTGGGGGCTTAGAGCTTTGCCAAGTTTTTGCACGTCAGCTAAATCTCAATGGTGGATTTTGGGATTATGCCCTTGCTTTTAATTTAAATAGTGCGGGGTACTTCATTGTTGGGGCATTCGTAGTGGTGTGGACAATCGCCTTATTACTATGGAAATACGGCAATATTGAAGAGCGATGGCACAATAAAGCACACGCAGCTCAACTAGCGCGCGGTGAAGAAAGTGATCACACTGCGGCCGGCATTGACCTTGGACCAATTAAAGATGGATTCAAGATCGATTAAAGATTTTTATTCGCTGCTGCCCGATGGCTGCACCTAATAGAACGATTGCTGCCCCAACTGGTTCATACCAAGTAACGCCCTCACCAAGAAAAATTATTCCTACAATAACTGCTACTACGGGTGTTACATATGTGACCGTACTAGCTATTGCACTACCTGCAGCCTCCATAATTTTAAAATTCCAAATATATGCAAAGCCACTCCCAAATACCCCTAGTGCAATCATTGCAAATACTGGGCCAGGACGATAATTATCTTTTGCGATTCCATCTACTAAGTAAAACGGCAAGAGAGTTATTGCACCTGCAGAGACTTGCACCGCCGCCAAAGCTTCAGGTTGAAGTTTTCTTGGCAAAATAAATTTGCGTGAATATGGGAATGAAAATCCATAGCAAGTTACCGCTAACAGAAGTGCTAACACCGCTCCAATTGGATTATTGCCAAGCCCTTGCCACACTCCGAGCACTGTCAAAACTCCTGTAAATCCCAACACTAGACCAAGCACTTGAAAGTTCTTTGGCCGTTCTTCACGAAAAGCAATCATGATGGCAAGTAACGTCATCAACGGGGTTACTGCATTGATGATTCCTGCCAAAATCGAGGTAACTTCAGTTTCGGCAACAGCAAAGAGAACACCAGGGATTACATTGAGCAGTAGTGAGACTACCCAAAGGTGCAACCAGATTTTCTTATCTGTTGGGAGCTGAATTTTCTTAAATCTTGCCCAAAAAACGAGAGTCAACGCCCCCAGCGAAACACGCCCAAAGGCGACTCCGATGGGGGTTAAGAACTCGAGGCCCAACTTAATAAATATGAAAGAACAGCCCCAAACGAAACCTAAGGCAATATAAAGGCCAATCCAGCTTGAGTTTTTATTATGGGTAACTGAGGGCGAAGGCACCGAGTAATGATGACACAGTCATCCACACCCACCAAATACGAACGATGTCGACGTGCCAATGATCGTTGATATAAAGGCCAAGTCGAGCACGATTCCAGTTGCCGAGTGAGATGAAAACAGTAAGCGCTAAGTGTACAAAGTTTAAAATGGTGAACAAATAGAAACATGAAACGTATGCACCGTCAGAGAAAGTAAATGGCGCAGTTGCAATTGTATTGAACTGATATGCAATTGCTACAACTGAAACTACAAATGCGACAAGAGAACCTAATTTGAGTTGAATTTGATTTCCGGCCTGTACACCTTTAAGTGCATAGAAGTGCGCAAGAAGTCCAAAGGCTGCAATTGCAGTTACCGTCCAACCTGGACTCGACGATAAAGGTGTGATTGCAGGGTGATCTGCAGTTGCCTTTGGAAGCCACATATCATTGACATTTTGCCCACGCAGATAGAAATAGACAAACATCATACTCAAAGCAAAAGCTATATCGGCAACAAGTAAAAGAATTACTCCTAGTCGATTGCGACTGCCAACTACATCGGGGTGTTCGTGATGTGCATGTGTCTCAACGCTCATGATTGTGCCTTTCCATAACCATATGGATCTGAACTTACTGTTGGAAGTACATCAAAGTTTTCAAGCGGGATTGGATATGCAACAGTCCACTCCAAAGTCTTAGCTTGCCAAGGATTCATCGGCGCTTTAACTCCACTACGTGCCGAAGAGATTACGCCATATAGAAGTACCAACATGCCCGCCATAATCATGTAAGCACCACCCGTTGTCACCATATTCGCAGTATTAAAAGTTGGTGCATATGATTCGACTCGACGAGGCTGACCAGCTAAGCCGACCATAAACATTCCCACAAAAGCGATATTGAAGCCGACTTGGACCAGCCAAAACGCTATCCAGCTAAGGGTTTTATCAAACATCCGGCCTGTCATCTTAGGGAACCAGTACACAAGTGCTGCCAATGCTCCGGTTAAACCAGCACCCATTAATGTGTAATGGAAGTGT
>WLMW01000046.1 GCA_009700025.1 Actinomycetota bacterium | reverse complement strand
TACCCAAGGTAATCAACGGGTATAACTTTTAACGGTCTTACCTCATTGAAGTATTTCTTTTGCCGTGGATATTAACCACAAGTGAGTGTAAAACTCTGACTTCGCGCTATTGAAAGCATGACAAATAGAGCCACTTGATGGCATATATTGCATTGACTTATGGCACGCTGTTGAGTTCTCAAGGTACGGATGCGCACTGGTCCCAGGATTTCTCCTGTTTTCAGGGCAGACTGCCAAACCTAGTCCATACGTGCAGGCTCGGTCAAACTGAGCCACAACGATGAATCTGAGCTGGGAATCGATGCTGTTCGGCCTAATTCGTCCGATTCACAGCAAGAGCGCAACTATAGCCCGCGAGTTCAAGGGGGTCAAATCGGCTAATGCAGCGAACTTTTAATTATCGCGGCCGTAAATTCTATTGACAGGGATGGGTTTCAACTCCATTTGAGCGATTTTGCAGAAAAGCTATGCCAGCTCTACTGCGGCTAGGTCACGCTTGCCTTTGCGCAAAACCGCATATTTACCGCATAAAAAGTCGGATTTTGTCGGTACAAAATCTTCAGATCCAACTTTAACATTATTGAGATATGCGCCACCATCTTTTATGACGCGTCTTGCAGCTGATTTTGAGTCAACGACTCCTGTTGCTACGAGAAGATCAACCCAAGAAGGAATCTCCTGCTCACTTGAAATTATCGTTCGAGGTAACTCAGCTAAAGCACTGGCGAGTGTTGATTCGTCAAGTTCAGATAAATCTCCTTGACCAAACAATGCACGAGCTGCCGCTTCTACTCGTTCAGTGGTTTCTTCCGAGTGAACTAATGAAGTCAGCTCGCGCGCTAATGCACGATGAGCATCGCGCAGTCCTGGATTTTCGTTGTGTGAACTTTCCAGCGCGATAATTTCTTCATGCGTTTTAAATGAAAATACACGAAGAAAATTAATCACATCTCTATCATCAGAGTTCAACCAGAATTGAAAAAATGCATATGCAGATGTCATCTCTGAGTCGAGCCATACTGAACCTCCTGCAGTTTTTCCAAACTTAGTACCATCGGATTTCATCAATAAAGGAACTGTCAGAGCGTGACCACTTCCCTGCTCAACACGGCGAATCAGATCAAGGCCCGCAACGATATTTCCCCACTGATCAGAGCCACCAACTTGCAAAGTACAGTTGTTACGACGATAAAGCTCTAAGAAATCAAAAGACTGTAAGACTTGATAAGAAAACTCTGTGTATGAAATTCCGCCTGCTTCTAGTCGGGCAGAAACAGAATCCTTTGAAAGCATTTGATTAACACTGAAATGCTTTCCAATATCACGCAAGAATTCAATAGCACTCAGAGGTGATGTCCAATCAAGATTATTGACAACTTGGGCTGGATTCTTTGGTGCATCGAAATCTAAAAACGCAGAAACCTGCTTACGAATTCGGTTAACCCATCCTTCAACAATTTCCGTGCTGTTGAGTGAGCGCTCTTCATTCTTCCCGCTTGGATCTCCCACCAGGCCGGTAGCTCCGCCAACTAGTGCAATGGGATTATGGCCAGCTAGCTGAAAACGCCGAAGAACTAAGAGCACGACCAGGTTTCCCGCATGCAAAGAAGGCGCCGTTGGATCAAAGCCAACATAGAGTGTTAGCGGTTTCTTGAGAGCTTCTTGCAAAGCCGCTTCATCCGTTGACTGGGCCACCAAACCACGCCAACGTAGGTCTTCAATTAAGTTCATGCGCTCATCATCTCTGAAAATGCCTGCCGCTTGCTGGCTATTTCCTGTTGGGTCTCCATGTTTTCAGCTAAAGCCACTTTGATTTGTTGGGCCACTAAAGCAGGAGCGGTTCCCCCGGCTGTAGTTCTCGAATTCAGCGCACCATCAACTGTTAATACGTCACGGACTCTCCCGTCTAATTCCGGATGAATTGCTAGAAATTCAACATCTGTTAACTCATGAAGCTCGCGAGATGATGATTCACACAGTGCAACACACTTTCCTGCCGCTTCATGAGCGGATGCAAACGGAACATGTTTTTTTGCAAGATAGTCAGCGATTTCAGTCGCTAATGAAAAACCCATCGGGGCTGCTTGTGCCATTTTTTCTCGGTCAAAATCAGTTGTAGCCACCATTCCACTTATGGCCGGTAAAACCAGGAACAAGGTATCGAAACTATCAAATAGCGGTTCTTTGTCTTCTTGTAGATCCCGGTTGTAAGCAAATGGCAAACCTTTGAGCATGGTTAAAACGCTGACAAGATTTCCAACAAGTCGACCTGATTTTCCACGGGCAAGTTCAGCCATATCGGGATTTTTTTTCTGGGGCATAATTGAAGAACCCGTCGAATATGCATCGGCTACCTTTGCCCAAGCAAATTCTTGTGAGGACCATATTGTCCACTCTTCTCCAATGCGTGATAAATGGTTACCAATCATTGCAAAGATAAAGAGCGCCTCTGCGACGTAATCACGATCGCTCACCGCATCAATACTGTTAGCAAACGAAGAAGCAAAACCTAAATTCTTTGCCGTAAAGATGGGCTCTAAATCGAGTGAAGATCCGGCTAAAGCGCCTGCACCAAGAGAGCTAACGGATGTGCGTGAGAGCCAATCATCGATTCGATCTAAGTCCCGAGCAAAAGCTTGTGCGTGTTTTGCTAATTCGTGCCCAAATGAAACTGGCTGAGCATGTTGAATATGCGTGAACCCTGGTGCTGGATCATTGACATATTCAGCTGCTTTTTCTAAAATCGCTGACTGTAAAGTTGTAATGCAAAATGCAATTTCGAGCATGTGATCAATTGAAAATAGGCGCAGATCAGTTGTGACCTGATCGTTTCGTGATCGTCCAGCTCGAAGCGCCCCACCAACAGTGCCTAACTTTTCGGTCAAGCCGCGTTCTAATGCACTGTGTACGTCTTCATCACTTTCAATGGCGTGAAAAGACCCAACAGAAACCTCGGTCGCAAGCTCCTTGAGGGCCTTAAGGATTACATCGGCATCAGTAAGTTGGATCAAACCATTCTTTTTGAGAATCGCAAGATGAGCCATCGAAGATCTCAAGTCGTAGGGGGCTAAGCGCCAATCAAAATGCACGCTTCTGGACAGAGCAATAGCTGATGCCTCAGGTCCTTGCGCAAAACGTCCGCCCCACAGAACCATTACTTCCTCTTTCCGTCACCTTGTGCGTAAGCGAGCAATTCTTTCGCTAAATGTGCTCCACCAGTCGCTTTCTTGGAGACCAAAATAATCGTGTCGTCTCCAGCAATCGTGCCGATTACGCCAGTCAATCCAGCGTGGTCCAAAGCACTTGCTAAAAATTGAGCGGCACCAGGTGGTGTGTGTATGACGGCTAAATTGGCGCTGTGGTCAACCGACAAAATCAACTTAGATGGAACTGGCGTACTTCGTGCAATCGCATCATCTGCACTTTCTCTGATCTGATAAAAAGCTACACCATTCTTAGTTCGAGCCCGCACAGCTCCTATCTCTTCCAAGTCGCGGCTGGCAGTCGCTTGCGTAACTCTATATCCAGCTTTTTTTAAGAGGGTAACCAAATCTGTTTGAGAATGAACTTGTCCTGCTTGTATGAGCGCAATCGCATGCGCTCTACGGGCGATAATTGATTGGGCATTACTTGGCATTGACCATCACCTTCTTCAAACTAGAAATAAATTTTTTGATTTGGGCATCGGTGACAATCAGAGCAGGTGCAATACGAATAGTAGATTCATTTGCAGCATTAACAAGAATTCCAATCTCTCGCAAAGCATTAGTAACATCTGACGCTTTCAAAATTTCCAACTCAATACCAAGTAATAGTCCCGCGCCACGAACTTCCTTAACACCTGGAATCATGGCTAATTCCTGCATTAAAAAACTACCTTGCTTCTCAACTTTATTTAAAATACTTTTTGATTCAATAAATTTAATTGCGGCTAAAGCCGCAGCAGTTGTGACCGGATTTCCACCAAAAGTAGAACCATGGTCACCTGGCTGAAAAAGATCTGCCGCAGTTCCGATTGCAATCATCGCGCCAAGTGGCAATCCCCCACCCAGACCTTTTGCCAGAGTAATTACATCTGGTGTGATTCCCGAGTATTCATAACCAAACCAATCTCCAGTTCGACCCATACCTGTTTGGACAGCATCGACTACTAGTAATGCTCCTTTATCATTACAGATTGCGCGAACTTGTTTCAAATAATCAACCGGGGGAACAACAACACCGGCTTCACCCATAATCGGTTCGATGATTACCATTGCAGTCTTTTTAGTGACGGCTTTTCGCATAGCTCCGATATCGCCAAATGGGACATGTTTAACGCCTTTGATGAGCGGCAAGAATGGTTCACGCTTAGCAGGTTGGCCAGTTAATGAAAGAGCGCCCATAGTGCGTCCGTGGAACGCCCCTTGGGCAGCGACTATCTTTAATCTTCCAGTGCGCCGAGAAAGTTTTAGTGCAGCTTCATTTGCTTCAGCACCTGACTGACAAAAGAAAACTTTCGCATTTTTGTCACCAGTCATTTCAACCAATTTTTCGGCAAGATTTATCGCGTTGGGGTGGGCATAGAAATTGCTAACGTGGTTCAAGGTTGCAATCTGCCCTGAGACAGCTTTTACGATGGCAGGATGAGCATGTCCTAAAATATTGGTAGCAATGCCCGCAAGAAAATCTAAGTACTGCTTCCCATCTGAATCCTTAACGACAACTCCTTTACCTTTAACTAAGGCAATCCCAGGTGTCCCGTAGTTATTCTGTATTGATACATTCCAACGATCAGTTAGATTCTTATTTGTCATGCCACCACCAGAGTCCCGCCAATGCCAGATAAAGCTTGAGCAAAACTTTCCGAATCAGTACCATCAATGATCCTCACTGCTTGTGTACCAAAGGCAATCGCATCTAATGCTGCTTGAACTTTTGGCGCCATACCTTCTGCAAATTCAGATTTAATCGACTCGAGATCGCTCGCTGTAATACGTTCAATCAGTGAGTCTCTATCTGGCCAGTTTCTATAAATCCCTGCTACATCTGTCATAACAATGAGTGCCGATGCCTCTAACTCTGCTGCGATTGCTGCTGCTGCGAAATCCGCATTTACATTCAAGCCAGTAATTAAATCTTCAGCTGATGAAATAGGTGCAATCACAGGGATGAATCCCTGCTCCAAAAGCTCAAGTATGTGGGTGGGATTAACAGATGCAACATCTCCAACAAATCCAAGTTCGGCAAAAGACCCATCAATTAAAGTGGTGCGACGCTTGGAGATAATTGTTGGCAATGTCCGTGCAGAAATAGCTATTGCTTTGAGTCCGATTTTGCTCAAGTTGTCTGCGACCTCTGGGCCTACTTGGTGAACCAAAACTCGCTCTACGACATCGAAAATCTCTTGCGTTGTCACACGAAAGCCACCCATCCAGGTGCTAACGATTTGCTGAGCCCTTAGCTCGGCGTCAATCTGAGGTCCTCCGCCATGAACTACCACTACTTTTTCCCCAGAAAAGATCGCTCCAGAAATAGCTTTCGCAAAGTTTCCGTTTTCATCCTTCATCGCGTGGCCGCCGAATTTCACAACAATCATGTTGAGTACGCCGAATTCTCATGGACATAATCATGCGAAAGATCATTGGTTAAAATTGTGGCGCAAGAGGTACCAAACTTTAGGTCAATGACAATTTCAACTTCTCTCGCTTCAAAACTGACTGATGATTTATCAGCGTCAGGAGCACTATTTGTACAAACCTGAACCCCATTTAGCTTCACATCTATAGTTAACGGATTCATCAACGCATTTGCTGTTCCAACCGCTGCTAAGACTCGACCCCAGTTCGGATCGCCACCAAATATTGCTGCCTTCAAAAGATTGTTGCGTGCACAAACCCGACCAATTTCAACTGCATCTTTCTCACTAGACGCATTAATTACTTGAATCGCCACTGACTTTGTAGAACCTTCAGCATCAGCAATTAGTTGTTGCGCAAGTGAACCGCACACGTTCATCAAAATATTTTCTAATTCTTCATCACTAATACTTTTCCCGCTTGCCCCTGATGCCATAAACAGGACTGTGTCATTAGTAGAAGTGCAACCGTCTGAATCGATTCGATTGAAAGTTCGATCCGTTGCTCTTTCGAAGAGCTCTTGAACATTTTTTGACACGATTGCATCCGTCATGACCACCGACAACATAGTTGCTAGCGCTGGAGCTAGCATTCCAGCGCCTTTAGCAATCCCGGCAAAATTCATTCCTTTGAATGTTTCGGTTGCTATTTTTGGAACAGAATCTGTCGTCATAATCGCTAACGCGCTATTTTGTAGTCCTTGGTTATCCATCTTAAGAGCAACTGCATCCAAACCATCAATTATCTTGTGCATAGGTAGCAACTCACCAATCAAGCCAGTTGAACAAACAATTACTTCGCCTGACGAAATCTCAAGCAGATTTGCGACATGTTCGGCAGTTCTATGAGTATCCAGGAAACCTTGAGGCCCAGTGCACGCATTAGCACCGCCACTATTAAGAACTACAGCACGGACAATTCCCTCTTTTGCTACTTGACGCGACCAAATGACCGGAGCGGCTACGATTTTATTTGACGTAAAAACAGCTGCAGCTTGGAAGTTTGGGCCTAGGTTTTCGATCAATGTTAAATCAAGAGCACCTGTGCTTTTCAAGCCAGCCGCGGCAGAACCCGACCTAAATCCCTGGGGAAGATTCATGAGCCGACTCCATCAAATGCCAGGCCTGCATTTTCAGACAAGCCACAAATAAGATTTGCATTTTGAATTGCTTGACCAGCAGCACCCTTACCTAAATTGTCGATTGCAACCGAGATAACTACACGGTTAGTGTGATCATCTACCGCAACTTGGATTTGTGCTTTATTGCTGCCTAGAACTGCACTCGTCTTTGGCATCTGGCCTAACGGAAGAAGGTCAATAAAGAAATCATTCAGATAATGCTCTGAATAAATCGCATGTAATTGTTCAGTTGTTAATGGTTGCGTCAATTTCGCGGTTATTGTCGAAAGAATTCCACGAGGCATAGGCGCTAGCATTGGAGTGAATGAAATCTTTACGTTCTTATGTGCAACTGCGGAAAGGGCCTGTTCAATTTCAGGAGTATGTTGGTGCACCCCCCCAAACTTGTAAGAAGTCATTGAACCCATAACCTCGCTACCAATAAGATTTATTTTGGCGCTTCTACCAGCGCCAGTGGTTCCGGAAGCGGCAACTACAACGACGTCCGTAGAATCAATCATCGTGATAGCTGGTGCTATTCCCAGTGAAATGGCAGTGGCATAGCAACCAGGGTTTGCAACCTTGTTTTCCTTTTTAATGGCCTCACGCTGGTCAGTTGCAAGTTCAGGCAATCCATATACCCACGTTCCTGCATGAGTGCCGTGATAATACTTTTCCCATTGAGATGCACTCTCTAAGCGAAAGTCAGCACCTAAGTCTACAATTTTTACATGCCCCGGAATCTTCACAACTAATGTTGAGGACTCTCCATGCGGGAGAGCAAGAAAAACTAGTTCGATGCCATCAAAATCGATTGAATCTGTGCTGACAAAAGTTCGTCCGGTATAACTTTGCAACTGTGGATGCACTGAGGCAACTAATTCGCCCGCATTCGAGTGTGCACTAACCAACGTCACTTCAAACTTAGGGTGTAGCGCCAGGAGTCGGAGTAACTCTCCCCCTGCATATCCACTGGCACCGATAACCGCTGTTTTCATGGCACTAGACTAAGGCATAATCAATAATTATGCAATCTAATGCATATTTATGCAGTTCGAACAACGGCACCGCATTTAACTTCCGCAACAGCTGTGGCCGCTTCACGCATAGCTGAAACCTCTTCTCCCGTTAGTGTTCGATCTGCAGCCCGAAATACCAGAGTGAAGGCTAAGGAAATCTTGCCATCACCAATCTTGTCGTAACGATCGAAAAGAGTAATGGATTCCAATAAATCACCGGCTCCATCACGCAGCGCTGATTCGACAGCCGCAGCACTAACGTCTGCATTAACGATCAAAGCGACATCTTGAACTGCAGCTGGCATTGTTCCTACAGTTGAAGGGCGCACAAGTTGGGAATCCGGTAACGCACTAAGTGCTACTGCAAAAGCTACCGATCGTTCAGGAAGGCCGTAAGCCGAAACTACACGAGGATGGAGCTCGCCTGCATGCGCAACCGCTTTTCCGTTAACAATAAGTTCGGCACAGCGACCCGGATGCCAAGGTGCTAGATCTGAGCGCGCAACGCTCCATCCAACATGGCACAAAGATAAAACATCTTCAGCAATGGCAATAGCATCTTGCCAGTTATAAGCTCGCGCCTTTCCCGCCCAATTCTCATTTTCAACTTTTCCTACAAGTAATCCTGCAACGTGATATCCCTGAGAAGGTACGCTTGCAAAGATTTCGTCAATTACCTTCTGATCTGGTCGTTTTGACAAATCAGGAGATATCGCTGAACTCAACTGCTGAGAGCTACGAAAAATGGATCCCATTTCAAAGATTGCAAAATCTTTAGCTCCGCGACTTATATTTCGTTGGGCAACCTCAATTAGCCCGGGCACCAAGTGAACTCTCATTAACGGAAACTCTTCTGACATGGGATTTGCAACTTTGTAAGTTGCTGCGCGTTCTCCAACAAAACCCATGGCATCGATTGTTGCTTGGTTAGTAAATGGAAAAGTTTGAACTTCAGCTAAACCACGACTTGCCAACATAGTTGCTATGGCCCGTCGACGTTTTTGAGTCGAAGTAAGTGAGGCGTGCAAAGGTCGAGGTGGCAGAATTGATGGAATTTTGTCATAACCAATCATGCGAGCTACTTCTTCAGCAAAATCTGCGGCAGTCAATAAATCTGCTCGCCATGATGGTGGATCTACTGCAAAAGTTTTTTCATCAACATCACAACCTACAATTCTTAGAACTTGCGCGACTTGCTGGGCGGGAACATAAAAACCAAGAATTCTCGATATGTAGGTGGGATCTATGGTCACTACCGGTGCATAGATTGGCTCCCCGTCTATCTCTGTGGCTACGTGTGTGGCTGAGCTATGTTCGGTGAGTAATTGAACGAAACGTGCTGATGCGAATTCGGCTAGTGAAGGGTCCACACTTCGCTCAAGGCGGCGTGATGCCTCTGATGATAGTCGGTGTCGGCGCGAATTTTTTGCGATACACACTGGACAGAAATGGACTGCTTCTAAGGCAATGTCAGTGGTTGTCTCAGTAATCTCTGATGACAATCCACCCATGGTTCCAGCAAGTGCTAGCGGTTGGGCATCGTCCCAGACCATCAAATCATCTGGATCTAATTCACGCTCTTGTCCGTCTAGCGTGACAAACTTTTGTGGTTTTCCAGCACGCTTAATCGTTAAGCCGCCTTGAATTTTGGATCTATCGAAGGCGTGCAACGGTTGTCCAAGTTCAAGCATTACGTAGTTTGTAATATCAACAACTAGTGAGATTGACCGCATGCCCATCTTTTCAATGCGACGACGCATCCAGAGAGGTGTGGCTGCCGTCGGATCAAAGTTAGAAAGAGTGCGAAGATAAAAAACAGAGGCGCTAGATTTATCAGCAATCTTTGCAGTTACGCCTACTCCACTTTTTTCAAACTTTAACGTGCGTAATTCGTTGACTGGATCAGTAAATTTAAGCCCGAGTGAACCAGCTACCTCACGAGCTACACCTCGAATACTTAATGCGTAACCTCGATCTGGATTTACAGCTATATCGAAAATGACATCATTGACCTGCAATCTTTCAATTGCGTCATCGCCAATTGTTACTTCATTTGCACCAAAAACCATGATTCCGGAATGCTCGTCGCTGATACCAAGTTCCCGAGCTGAACAAATCATGCCATTTGAAGTTTTGCCGTAAGTTTCTCGGGCTCCAATATTGAAATCACCAGGAAGAACAGCACCCGGCAGCGCAGCAACAACGACATCTCCCACTTCAAAATTTGTTGCACCGCAAATAACATATCGTGTTTGCCCATCACCACAATCTAAACCAACATAACGTATTGGCTTTTTAAACTCAGTTATCTCTTCAACAGTTAGCACTTTGGCAAATTTCAAAGGCCCAGTTAAGTCCTCACCCTGCTTAATGATCTCTTCAACTTCAAAGCCAACTCGAATAAGAGCATCAGAAATCTCTTCAGGCGTGACTGAAACTGGAATCTCGACAAATTCCTTAATCCAGGACAATGGTGCGCGCATTACAGACCTACCCCGAACTGACGTGTGAAGCGTAAATCCCCTTCAACAATATCGTGCATGTCCGTAATTCCGTGACGGACCATTAATGTTCGCTCTAATCCCATTCCGAAAGCAAAACCACCATAAACATCTGTATCGATTCCACAAGCAACAAGGACTTTAGGATTGACCATTCCGCATCCTCCCCATTCAATCCACCGGTTGTTGAAGAAGATATCCACTTCGGCACTCGGTTCAGTGAACGGAAAAAATGATGGTCGTAAACGCGTCGTCACGTCCGGACCAAACATATGACGTGCAAAATTATCCAACGTTCCTTTTAGGTGCGCCATAGTGATGTCTTTATCAATCACAAGACCTTCTACTTGGTGAAAAACTGGGCTATGCGTTGCATCCAACTCATCGGCTCTGAATGTCCGACCTGGGCATACAACGTATATAGGGGGCTGTTGAGTCAGCATCGTTCGAATTTGAACGGGTGATGTATGAGTTCGAAGAACCATGCCAGACTCAATGGGCTCAATAAAAAATGTATCTTGCATTGTTCGAGCAGGGTGATCTGCTGGGATATTGAGTGCATCAAAATTGAGCCAACCAGATTCAAGTTCTGGCCCCTCTTCCACGGCAAAACCTTGCTCGATAAAGAAATCAGATATTTCATTCTTGATAATACTGATGGGATGCAATCCACCTCGGTGTGCACGATTGACTGGCAAAGTGACATCAACAACTTCTTCCAGAAGGACTTTGCGGTCGCGTTCAGCTTCTAACACAGCGGTTGCATCGGCGAGTGCTTGAGCAATTGCTGATTTAGCATCTCCAATTAACTTGCCCAGCGACGCCTTTTCCTCTGGAGCTAAAGCGCCTAGTCCTCGTGATGCGAGTGCGATGGGTGATTTATCTCCAGCATGTGCTAACCGAGCAAGTTTAAGTGAATCTAAATCTACGGCTGAGGTAAATGCCTTACGGGCATCTTCCACCCAAGTTGAAATCTCCTCGACGCGCATGGGAGAACTCTATCGGGAAGAGCTTTGCAGACGTGGCATATTTGATAGGTGGTACATAACAATCGATGCGGCAGCAGATAGATTTAGACTTTCAGCATTTCCGGGCATTGGGATACTGATCACTTCAACTGAATCAAGATTTTGTGCCGTTGATAATCCCCGTGCCTCATTGCCAAATACTGCAACTGTATCCCCCGATATTTCGTAATCAAATAAATTCTTGGTTCCAGAAGCACCTAAGGAAAACGCTTTGAATCCTAGGTCTAAAAGCTCAGAGATCGCGATTGATTCAAACACCGGTATATGCCATAAAGATCCCGCAGTACTCCGAACTACTTTTGGAGAATACATATCAACGCTACCTGGCGAAGTTATGACACCATCCATTGCAAATGCATCGGCTGAACGCAAAATAGTTCCGGCATTTCCTGGATCCTGTACTTCGGAAAGATAAATAAATTTTCGAGCTCCATTAAGAGGTAGAGATTTCAGGTCGGTTTGTGGAATCCTGCAGATGGCAAGTACACCTTGAGGAGTAATGGTCTCGGACATAGAGACCATCACCTCACTACTGACCTCAACTACATCAAATTGAGTTAAATCTGAAAACTCATCTATTTTTACTCGACCATCGCTGGTTACATATAAAGTTTCAATGCGAGGTCCAGTTTTCGAGGTTAATGCTTCACGGATACATTGAATGCCTTCTGCAACAAATTTTCCGGCAATTTTTCTTTCTTTTACTCCCCGAGAACCAATAAGAGCCTTAACTCGCGCTACGTGTGGCGAGTTAAGGCTCTCAATCATTGGGGTGTTTACGCTGAGATGAGGCTCTTGCGAGCAACATCTACAAGTGTTTTAAAAGTTGCTGGGTCATTTGTCGCAAGGTCAGAGAGAACTCTGCGATCTACTTCAACGCCTGCAATC
>WLMW01000045.1 GCA_009700025.1 Actinomycetota bacterium | reverse complement strand
TGTGATGTTTGACCCTTACTAATTGCTTCATTCCAATTCCTAAAGTTTGTGATTCTACCTGTCCTTAAATTTTCTGCGTGTACATATATCCATTGATCTGGGAATGGATTTTTACCTTCCACTTTGAGATAAACAAGTATGGTATTCCGAAATTTCAATTGCTTTGTGCGTTCAATAATCTCCTCTGGGCCACCTATTTTTTGTATCAATAGAGTCAATGGCATCGTGGAAATGACATGGTCAAATGAAACCAAACCAGCCCCTTCAGCAAATATCTGCACCTGTTCATTGTTCAATTTAATGTCAGAAACTGGCGTATTAAGAAGTAGTTTTCCGCCTTGTGCTTTGAACTTGTCGGCAAGCTTTAAATAAACATCCCCGGCACCCCAGCGAGGATAAGCAAATTCATCGACAAGAGTTCTGTGCATGGTTTTCTTTTTGCCGGTTAATGCATTTTTTATTGCTTCGTATAATGAGAGTTTCTTTATTCTTTGTGCCGCAAACTCTGCATCAAGATCTGCACACTTTATACCCCAGAGTTTTTCCGAATATGATTTAAAGAATATTTCAAAAAGTCGCGTTCCAAAGCGATTTATTACCCAATTATCAAATTTGCTTTCATCTTTCTTTGGTAAAACTTTTATAGCTACAAAACTAACAGCACATCGAAACGCTTCCATTATTCCTAAACCCATGAGTGCATCTTTAATTTCAATTGGATAAGAAAAAAAGCGATTTTTGTAATATATCCGGGTCAGCCTGTTTACCATTTGATAATCAAAATCAACGGCATTAAGCCAAAACTCATTGACCCGCTGATCATTACTGAAAAACCTATGTGGTCCTAAATCTACAATCTGGCCCCAGAGGTTTATTGATTTTGCCATGCCCCCAACTTGCGAAGATGCTTCAAAGAGTGTGACCTCAACACCTGCTCGTTGTAGTTCATAAGCGGCAGTTAGGCCTGCTGGCCCCGCACCGATTACAGCAACTCGCGCTGGAACCTCGCTCACAAATACTCTCTCCTTATTGATGTGCTTTATCTCCGTAAGAGGGACTTTAGTCGATGGATGTAAGTTAATAGCTTCCACCCACGAGACTTTTCTACGGCGTTTTTATGAGCACTAAGTTCATGGATTTGGCGTAAAAGATTTTCATTTTCCCAAAGTAGTTCGCGATATTTTTCAAAACGTTGTCTCTCTTTTGGGAATTCATTTGAATACACTAACTTTGAATCAAAGAAAGCCCAATCTCTTACCACATTTATTGAGTTAAACATATTTAATTTGTCTTTCATTGCGCTGCTACCGGATCGGTTAAGGGGCTGCCTTGAAGTTTCTTGAACCATCTGTTCGGAAATATCGGCTGGTAGAAATATTTCATGAACTTTACGAATATAACTTATCCCGTCAACATCTTGATAGGGAATCACATGGATTTTGATATTCGATCTTGGAGCGAATTCTTGAATTAATACATTTGAATGATTCTGTCTTACTTGTATTTTGTTTCTGAGAAACTCTCTTTGGCTCTCTTCCCAATAATCACCAGTGTTAATTCCCTGCCAAATATAAGATTCCATGGCAGAATTAATTTCTCTATCAATCCATAAAATATCCGCTCTATCTGTCTGTTCAATTAGAATCTCTTTGAAAAAACTATTAAACTCATCGATAGTTAGCCGTGCAAAAGATTCTGACGAAAGCAAGATTTGGTTACAGCCGAGATTTTCGGCTTCTTTTCGAATATTTTGAAGATATAAATGCAGATCGAAATCAGAGAGATCTTGTTGAAAAATTGCTTCCAGAATCTCTAAATTACCCGCTATAGAATGTGGCACTTGGTGATGCGCGTTCAAATTTCGATAATTCTGCGGGTAATGAACTCCTTGCAATCGCAATAGTTCCCGATTCTTATTCCAGCACCCTTGTAAAGTTTTTGTCCCGGTCTTCCCAGGTCCTGCATGAATGATGTATTTCAATGTCTATATTTAATGTAATTAGATCTCTACGCCGATGTATTTAGTTTGCAAGAACTCATGGATTCCGTCGAAGCCACCCTCGCGACCCAAACCTGATTGTTTGACACCACCGAATGGGGCTGCAGGATCTGAAATGACACCTTTATTTATCGCTACCATTCCAGATTCCATGGCTTCGGCAGTACGTAATGCGCGGGTGAGGTTTGAAGAGAATACATAACTAATCAAGCCAAAGTCAGTGTCATTTGCCAAGGCAATACCCTCTGCATCGGTATCAAAAATAACCACGGGTGCAACTGGGCCAAAAATCTCATGATTAAGGATTGGATTATCTCTTTCAACAGTGAGAACCGTCGCTGGATAAAACGCACCTTCACCATCGGGCTTTGTCCCACCTACATGAACTGTGGCGCCTGCGGCTATTGATTCATCAACTAACTCTGCAATCTTGTTGCGTTCTTTTAGCGAGACGCTAGCGCCTAAGGTTGTTGCTGCATCAGTGCCGCGTCCCATAACAAATGCGGCCATTGACTTGGTTAATTCAACAATAAACTTATCGGCAATTGGGCGTTGTACATAAATTCGATTGGCAGATGTACATGCTGCACCACCGTTTCGCATCTTGGCTAGAAGCAACTGTGGAATTGTTACTGCTAAATCAGCATCATCGTGGACGATTACTTGTGCATTTCCACCGAGCTCCATTGAGCAGCGAATGACATTGTCAGCTGCTTCTTTGAGTAAAACGCGTCCGACTTCAGTTGATCCAGTAAATGAAAGATTCTTTACACGTGGGTCGTGCAACATCCTAGAAATCGCTGGCCCTGTTTTTTCTGGCAATACTAAATTGAGTACACCTTTTGGTAAGCCTGCCCGATCCATTACATCGACAATATACATCGCGGTTAAAGGTGTTTCGGTTGCTGGTTTCAATATCATGGTGCAACCAGCAGCAATTGCGGGTCCGATTTTTCGAGTTGCCATTCCAGCTGGAAAATTCCAAGGTGTAATGAGAATGGATAGTCCTATTGGTTGATGGGTCACGAGAATTCGCTTATCCCCTGATGGAGATTTACGGAAATCTCCCGGAGTTCGGACGGCTTCTTCGGCGAACCAGCGGAAAAACTCAGCTGCATATCCAGCTTCACCGCGCGCATCTGGCATTGCTTTCCCATTTTCGCGAGAAATCAGTGTTGCAATCTGCTCAATTTCACTCGTCATAATTTCAAAGGCTTTGCGCAAAATCTCTGATCTAAACCTAGGCGCAGTTTTAGCCCATTCGACCGCCACCGCATCGGCTGCTGCAATTGCTGCTTCACACTGAGCATCTGATGCCAAAGAAACCTGGGCAATAACCGAGCCGTCACTTGGGTCATGAACGGCGACCTTGCTGGCCCCTTCTATCCATTGGCCATTGATATATAACTGTGTGCGCATGTGCCGAGCATACGCTCCGCCTGCAAGAAGTTGAAGCCAGTGCGCTCTACCATAGAGCCATTGCAATGAAATTGCGTATGTCGCAATTAATTAAGGAGTTCAAGTGCCTAAATCGTGGACCGATGACGCGCCCACACCAGTTGTTCTTCAGGACCATGCGCACCTGAAGGATTCCCTTGCCTACACAGTAAAGCGTCGAATTCTGGGCAATCCGCTTAATCGGCACTCATTGGGACACCAGCGCCTGAAGAAGCGCTTTGCTTTAGGAATTCTTTCTTCAGACTGCATTTCATCATCCGCATATGGCTCTGAACAAATCCTTATTGCACTTTTGCCAGCATTTGGTCTAGCAGCATTTGCGATTTTAATGCCAATGACTGCAATAGTTCTGGTAATTCTCACGATTATTACTTTGTCATACCGCAATGTAATTAATGTTTATACAAAAACTGGCGGCGCATACATTGTTTCGCGCGATAATTTTGGACCAGTTGTTGCGCAAGTAGCTGCTGTGGCGTTGATGCTTGACTATATCGTGACAGTTGCCATTCAATCTGCCGCAGGTGTCGCTGCGATTATTTCAACTTTTCCATCACTGCTACCATGGAAAATCCCAATGATCTTGTTGGTCATTGTAATTTTAACCTACGGAAACTTACGTGGAGTAAAAGAGGCAGGAAAAGCTTTCGCATTACCCACTTACTTCTTCATCGCCTGTATGTTTATTGTCTTTACTATGGGTCTATACCGACAATTTAATGGGACGCTGGAAGTTTTATCAGTGAATCAAGAAGGAGCTGTTCCATTAGGTGAAGGTCAAGGCCTTCTAACTTTTGCCGCGATATTTATTTTATTACGTGCCTTCGCTAACGGTGGATCTTCACTTACTGGACTTGAGGCTATTTCTGATGGTGTTGCTTTATTCCAACAACCAGAACATGTAAATGCTCGTCGAACACTTGTAACTATGAGCTTCTTGCTCGGCTCTTTGGTATTGGGAGTCTCTTGGTTTGCACATAAAATCCATGCGGTGCCCTATGAATTAGGTACCCCTACTGTTATATCTCAAATTGCAAAAACAATAGTTGGCGATGGAGTATTTGGGCAGACAATGTTCGTGATGGTCCAACTTGCAACAATGTTAATTTTATTTGCTGGTGCAAATACTACATACAGTGCTTTTCCTCTTTTATGTAACTTTGTGGCAACCGATGGGTATTTGCCGCGCCAACTAATGAAACGAGGACACCGTTTAGCTTTTTCAAACGGAATCTTGCTGCTCTCGGGTGGTGGTATTTTTCTAGTTCTATTTACAGCTGGTTCGGTTGAACACCTAGTTGCTTTTTATGCACTTGGGGTATTTACAGGCTTCACACTCGCCGGTTTTGGAATGGTGCGACATGCAATACGTCATAAAGAAGGAGCATGGAAGTTTAAGATATTTATTAATGGCCTGTCAGGAACTATTTCTTTAATTGTTGTAATTATTTTTTCAGTTGTAAAATTCACTGAGGGTGCTTGGTTGGTACTAGTCACTGCTCCAATTCTTGTGATGACATTCTTGCGCTTGCGTCGCCAGTACACGCGTGAACAGAATGCGCTATCTGTCAAAGAGCATCAGAAACGAGCAACCTCAATCACTCGACATGATGTAACCATTCTTGTAGATAGTGTCGATATCGCGACAATTGCTGCGATTCGATATGCGCGCAGTTTGAATCCTCGCAACATAACCGCAGTGCACTTCGTTATCGATGATCTTCGTGCCGAAGAGATTCAAACCGCTTGGGCTGCATCTAATGCACTTGATGATGTGACTCTCGAACTCATCGATTGTCCTGATCGGCGACTGGCTAACTCAGCATTAGATTATGCAATTCGGATGACGGAAAAAAATGATGTAGAACTCACTTTGCTGCTTCCCCGCCGCTCATATTCGGGCTTCTTGGGTCGTTTACTTCATGATCAAACTGCTGAACAAATTGCTGCACCTATTTCTCAACTGCCTCGCGTTGTTGCAACAATTGTTCCATTCGATGTTGATCGAATCGCTTCAGCTTCAAAAATAGAAAGTAATCCAACTCAAGCCTCTTCAGTTAAGGTTCCAGCTGCCGCTCCCTCTATTGCCAAAGTTTCTGTGCCAAGAAATATTGAGCCGGTTAGCCATTATGCTGAAAACATCACATCTATAGGCGAGATTGAGTGGCGCAAAAGAGCGCAAGTACAGGGCCGTGTAACTTCAATTAAAACAGCTCCCCGTGGTGCCGCACCGACATTACAAGTTGAAATCTGGGATGAGACCGGTGGAGTATCGCTTCAGTTTTTAGGCCGAAGAGATATAGCTGGTCTTGAAGTTGGTTCTCAGATGCGGGCTGAAGGAATGGTCGGTGAAGAAGATGGTTCATTAGTGATTCTTAATCCTTCGTACGAACTCCTTGTATAAACACTTTCAACAGTTCTGCGCACTCTTTTGCTAATACTCCACCGCGAACCTCAACTTTAAAGAGTGAGCGAGGATCGCGCAGTAGGTCCCACACCGATCCGACTGCACCTGCTTTTTCATCCCAAGCACCAAATATCACAGTAGAAATTCGAGATTGTGCAATTGCTCCAGCACACATCGCACATGGCTCTAAAGTAACAATGATGGTGTGATCTTCTAAGCGCCAATTCCCAATTTTTTCTGCCGCTCGTCGGAGTGCAACAATTTCGGCATGTGCAGTTGGGTCACTACGCAACTCGCGCTCATTATGAGCCGATGCAATTACATCACCTTGCTTATTAATAATTATTGCACCTACTGGCACATCGCCACTTGCAAGAGCACCCTGCGCAGTAACTAATGCATTGCGCATTAACTCTTCGTCGATCACAGCTCTAATAACTCTGCAAACTGATCACCAAAACCAAGTCTGTTAGCAATTGCTTCTAGCTGTTCATCTGGAAATAACTCATCGTCGTCACATAGTGCAGAGAGTTCCATTCCTGACATTCCAAGATCAGATAAAATGTCGAGTTGGCCAATCGGATTAGGATCATCTTCTTCTTCCGGCATTTCAATATCCGCAATATCTAATAACTCTTCTGCAACTGGGTAATCAAGTGCGCAAGTCACATCACTTAAGAAAAGCGAAATATGCGAACCTAGAACCCGAATTAAAATAAAAAATTCTTCATCAATAGAGATCAGCGCAATAGCGCCTCCGTTGGTTTGCTGAGACTTAAGACTTGTAATTATCTGAGCAATATCTGCTGGGTCAGGAAGTATTCCTAACGTCCAACGGCCATCTTCATGCCACGCTGCAACCGCAATATCTAATTCATTTGTGACGCTGGTTACTTTTGAAATCACCTCGGGTGCATCATTGATTGCATCGAACTCTTCGATGTCGTCAATGAGCTCTTCGTCGAATTCAGGCATGCGCTCATAGTTCCACTCATTGGAAAAGAATGAAAGCCCTGTAAGGTAAGGGGCATGAAAGTACACGTTGCAGATCACCCTTTGATTGCGCATAAATTGACGGTATTGCGGGACGAGCGCACGGATTCACCAACATTTAGACGCCTTGTTGAAGAGTTAGTAACACTTCTTGCCTACGAAGCAACGCGCGATGTTCGTACACACTCGGTAGCTATTACTACACCCGTTACAAAGACTGCCGGTTTAAAAATGGCAGAGCCTCGCCCGGTAGTGGTTCCAATTTTGCGAGCAGGCCTTGGAATGCTTGAAGGTATGAGTAAGTTGATTCCCACTGCTGAAGTTGGTTTTCTTGGCATGGTGCGTGATGAAAAAACTCTTCAAGCTAGTACCTACGCAAATCGCCTCCCAGATGATTTGTCCGGGCGACAGGTCTTCGTCCTCGATCCGATGCTTGCTACAGGTGGGACACTAATTGCTGCTTTTCATTACTTAATTGACTTAGGTGCAAATGACATTACTGCAGTCTGCATCTTGTCAGCACCTGAAGGAATTGCGGCGGTTGAAAAAGAGTTCGCTTCTAGTTCTGTTCCAATCACAATTGTAACTGGAGCACTTGATGAGAAACTTAATGAAAATGGTTACATCGTTCCCGGTCTAGGTGATGCGGGTGACAGACTCTACGGAGTGGTTTAAGTGGCATCAACGTCACCCGGATATGGAATCACAATCCGTGTTGAAGGTCCTCCTTCTGCTCAACCTGTAGCACTTGCAACTACAGTCATTACTAGTGCTGGTGCAACTATTACAGCCCTTGATGTTGTTGAATCCCTCCTGGAAAAAGTTGTCATTGATATTACATGTGACACCATCGACTCTGGACATGCAGAAGAAATCACAATCGCACTTGCCAAAAATCCGAATCTGACAGTACGTAAAGTTAGTGACCGTACTTTTCTTTTACACCTCGGCGGCAAGATTGAAGTTGTATCGAAAGTTCCATTGAAAACACGTGATGATCTATCTCGTGCATACACTCCAGGGGTCGCACGTATTTGCCAAGCAATTGTCGATGACCCTGCAGATGCAAGACGTTTGACGATTAAGCGCAATACCGTTGCCGTTGTGACGGACGGTTCTGCGGTTTTGGGACTTGGAAATATCGGTCCTGCCGCTGCGCTGCCCGTAATGGAGGGTAAAGCCGCCCTCTTTAAACGCTTTGCAGATGTTGATGCCTGGCCGGTTTGCCTGGATACTCAAGACGTTGATGAAATCGTACGAACTGTTCAATTAATTGCCCCCGTGTATGGAGGCATTAATTTAGAAGATATCTCTGCCCCGCGTTGCTTTGAAGTAGAACGCCGACTCCGTGAGCTTCTGGATATTCCAGTTTTTCATGATGACCAGCACGGCACAGCAATCGTAGTTCTTGCGGCTCTACGTAATTCACTCAAACTCGTTAAAAAAGATCTCTCAGATGTAAAGATTGTCTTGAGCGGAGTTGGGGCTGCTGGTAACGCAATTGCGCGCCTTCTTGTTCTCAAGGGTGCTAAAAATATCATTGGATTTAATCACAATGGCGTCATCACAAATGAAATGAAATCTGAAGACCCAATGCAGCAATGGTTTATTGATAATAGTAACCCGTCCAACTTCTCTGGAAATATTACTGGTGCTATGAAAGATGCTGATGTATTCATTGGTGTAAGTGCACCAAATGTCATAACTGAATCTGATGCAGCTTCTATGTCGCCTCGTTCAATTATCTTTGCTCTTGCTAATCCAGATCCTGAGATTGATCCAGTTATTGCACGCAAGTACGCAACGGTTGTTGCGACCGGTCGCAGTGATCAACCAAATCAAATAAATAATGTGCTTGCGTTCCCCGGGATCTTTCGCGGACTTCTTGATGCAAACGCCCATAAAATTACAGACGCGCTATTAGTCGCTGCAGCTGAAGCTATTGCTGACTGTGTATCTCCTGAACAACTTAATGCATCTTTCATAGTTCCAAGTGTCTTTGATCCGAACGTAACAAAGGCAGTAGCAGCCGCAGTTAAGAAATCAGTGTGACCGAACTAGCAGCATCTTTTGATGCACAACTTTCCACGTTGGCTCCGTACTTGATCTACTTAGTTACTGGAGCGATAGTTTTCTTTGAAACTGCCGTGTTATTCGCTTTTTTTCTCCCTGGGGATTCCATTCTTTTCAGTGCCGGCCTTGTAGCAGCTGCACATCCAGATGTTAATGTCCTGATTCTTGTCACTGTTATTTTCCTAGCGGCTTTTTTAGGTGATCAAATTGGATTTGTTTTAGGTCGCTTAGTTGGGCGCCCATATCTAGAAAAGAACAAGTCACCGCGGATGCAGAGCATGATTGCTCGCTCTGAACGTTTTTATGAACATACTGGTTGGTGGGCAGTTGTTGCTGCACGCTTCTTCCCTTGGATTCGTACGTTTGTACCACCAATTGCTGGCGCTTCACACATGAACTATTACAAGTTTTTATCGGCCAACGCATTGGGCGCGTTGCTCTGGGGTGTTGGTATTACTTTGGCAGGTTTCTATGCCGCAACTTTACCGTGGGTTAAAACTTGGTCATATGCGATAGCTGCGTTCTTTATTTGTGCCTCTGTGGTTTCCGCACTCTTGAATTATTTACGCCACCGGCGATAACACCTGCATAGGTCATTACAATCCCAGTAATCAAGTAGCTACTGACATTTACCCCATTAGTTGGGGATACAAGATCAATTATGAGTGAACCGACTAGTTGACCACCCACACTAAAAAGAGTAAAAGTAAGTACACCTAAATGTTGAACAATTGTTGAAGTAAATGCAATATAAATTACACCAATCACTCCACCGGTGTATATCCACCATGGGCCAGAAGGAAGTGAAACTAAATGGATTTGATGCGTAACTACTCCAAGAAGAAGTAGAAGCACTAATAAGGAAGTACCGGTTACGAAATTGAGCAGCGATGTAGTAAAACTTTGGTGTGAGTACTCATTAATTTGCCCATTAAGTGCACGTTGAACGCCAACGACTGCACCTGCAATACAACCAGCAATTACTGCAATCATAGATAAATTCTTCGCATCGATTCGATCAATAACTGAGACGAACACCGCCAATACTGTTAAGGAAGCCGCTGAAATACGGCGGCCTGTAATAGCTTTTTTGCCTCCCCCTGTGATTCCGATGCGATCTACAGCTAAAGATACCGCCGTCTGGCCAGCAATTGATGCCACAGAATACACAGCAACCCCAATTAATGGAACTATCTGGGTCTGAATCGCGACAAAACTCCCACCAAGAGCACCCGCAAATAATTTCCAACGCGCAATCTCTTTGCGCGAAATTGCCTGGCGCAAATTAGCAATACCCTCTTTAATCGCAGGATTGAACACAGCAATCACAGAGATAATGACTAATCCAGAGCCAAAAGAAACTAGGGCCGCTTCTAACCCATTATTGATTCGATGGGAAAGTTCTCCATTTGCTCGTGCTTGCAGTGCAATCATTACACCCGAAAGTGTGGCAAGGATATCTAAACGCATTAAGCGTGCGTACCGTGGAACTCTCTCTTGTCAGCAATCCAATCCATGAGGGCAAAAAGAACTCCTGATGCAACAAATGTTAAGTGAATAACGATTCGCCACTTTGTTCCTCCACCGACATGGTCTTGTCCAGCTAATTCAATAAAGTCTTTCAAAAGTTCAATCACAGAGATTGCGACGAGTGATCCAATCAACTTAATTTTTAGTCCGCTAAAATCAATCGTGCCCATCCAATGTGGACGATCTTTAGACTCTGTTGCCACATCTATTCGTGAAACAAAGTTTTCATAGCCAGCAAAAATCACCATCAAAATCAGATTTGCAAGAAGGGTAAGGTCAAGCAAAGCTAATAAGTCGAGGGTGAAACTTTGTGGAGTTGCTTCACTTATATGCAGAGCAAGATGATAAAACTCAATCAAAAATCGATACGCCAAAAGAACTAAAGCTCCGACTAGACCTAAGTAAAGTGGAGCTAAGAGAAAACGTGATCGAAATAAAATAACTTCAATGCCATGGGATATTCGGTTCATGCGAGAACTTTATCTCAATCCTCTAGGGAGAGAGTGACTTGAAGCCATGCC
Source organism: Actinomycetota bacterium (assembly GCA_009700025.1). GTDB lineage: Bacteria > Actinomycetota > Actinomycetes > Nanopelagicales > Nanopelagicaceae > Planktophila. The sequence continues at coordinate 1,485 of WLMW01000045.1, read as the reverse complement.
TCCTCGAGTTTAGCTTTTTCTAGGCGTGAATTTTCAAGATCTCCAGTTAAAATCTGTAAGCGATCTGGGTCAAAAGCTGCGGCCTCAAGCTCGGCTTCTAACTCTGAAATCTTACTGTCAGCTTTTTCCATCTGGCGTTCAAGCCTTACTTTGTCTTTCTTTAACTGGCGCTCTTCGGCAGCATTTGAACTCTTTTTCTCTTTCTGTACTGAAGTTGGGATGTTTGTTGCATCATGGCGCAGCTCTAAGTACTCATCTACACCACGCGGAAGATCTCGAACTAATTTGTCACCCAATAGGCCAACAAAGCGATCACAAACTCGTTCGAGGAAATAACGGTCGTGTGAAATCACAATCAAAGTTCCTCCATAACCATCGAGTAAATCCTCTAACTCGGTCAGTGTTTCGATATCAAAGTCATTTGTTGGCTCATCAAGCAGTAAAACATTTGGGCTATCCATCAGTAGGCGAGTTAATTGCAAGCGACGTCTTTCTCCTCCTGATAAATCTCCAACTGGAGTCCATTGCGATTCGCGATCAAAACCTAAACGTTCACATAGTTGAGAAGCAGAAAGCTCTCGCCCACCACCAAGTTCCACACGATTGGCAATTTTTTCGACGGCTTCTAGCACGCGCCAAGTAGGATCAAGTTCATCCAAATGCTGAGTTAAGAAAGCTGGTTTCACTGTTATACCTGTTACTAACTTGCCTGCCGTTGGTTGGATTTCACCGACAAGCGTGCGCATCAATGTTGTTTTTCCTGCACCATTAATTCCAACTACTCCTATTCGCTCTCCAGGTCCAACATTCCAATAAAGATCGCTAATTAATTCATTGTCGCCAAGTTTTACTTGTAAATGGTGAGCTTCATAAACCGTCTTTCCTAGGCGGTTAAGTGCAAACTTGAGTAGTTCACCTTGATTTCGCGGTTCGGGCTCACCTGCAATCAAAACATTTGCCGCATCAACACGAAACTTAGGCTTTGTTGTTCGGGCAGGTGCACCGCGGCGCAGCCAAGCTAACTCTTTTCGTACTAATGCGTTTCGCCGTGCATCCATAACAGAGCTTTGTCTGGCACGTTCAGCTTTTGCTAAAACAAACGCGCTGTACCCACCTTCATACTCTTCAACTTTTCCATCGACAACTTCCCAGGTTCGCTCAGTCACGGCATCCAAGAACCACCGATCGTGAGTCACTACTGTTACAGCTAAACCTTTTCGGTTATTTAAATACTCGGCCAACCAAGCTACGCCTTCAACATCTAAATGGTTAGTCGGTTCATCTAATAAAATTAGATCAAGTTCATTTATTAATAACTTTGCAAGTCCCACGCGACGACGTTCGCCACCTGATAATTGGCCAAATTTTCGATCAAAAATATGGTCATCAAAACTTCCGAATAGGCCAGTGAATACTTCGCGAATGTTTGGTTCACTTGCCCATTCATGTTTAGCGGTATCACCGAGCACAACTTCACCAACAGTG
>WLMW01000044.1 GCA_009700025.1 Actinomycetota bacterium | reverse complement strand
CGCACGAAGTGCAATTGCTAAACCAATTCCACGTGATCCTCCTGTAATGAATATTTTCTTACCAGCAAGTGTCATGATGAACCTTTCTTTGCCATAAATTTCATGAAGGCTTCCATAGCTTCATCGGACTGCAACGCTAAAGCAAAAATCTCAAACTCTGCTTTCATAACCGCGGCAACTGATTCATGATTGCGCGCTTTTAGTAGCGCTTTCGTATTAACCACAGCTTGAGGAGGCTGCTGAGCAATCTGCTCGGCAATTTTCGTCGCAGTCCCAAGTGGGTCGGCCGCAATTTCGGCAATCAGACCCATTTCCAAAGCTTCAGTTGCACCAAAGGATTCACCTGTTAAGAAAATCTTCGCAGCTCTCTGATAGCCAACGAGGGCTGGGAATAAAAATGTTGATCCTGCTTCAGGCACTAAACCTAAAGTGACAAATGGCATAGAAAATTTTGTCGACGAAGATGCGACTACAACATCACAGTGCAAAAGCATTGTGGTTCCAACTCCAATTGCATTTCCTTTTACTGCTGCAATAAGTGGTTTAGGAAAATTTAAAAGTGAAGCTAGAAAAGTTGCTACCTCACTTGAATCTGAAGTTGGAGGTTGGTCCATGAAATCAACAATGTCGTTTCCAGCAGTGAAGTGCTCTCCCTCACTAGTTATGACAACTGCTCGCACGCTGAAATCACCAGCGGCATCATTGAGACCCTTTGCCAACCCGGCGTACATAGCTCGTGTGAGCGCGTTCATCTTCGAAGGGCGATTCAGGCTAAGAAACCGAATAGCCCCTACCTGTGTGTCCAAGATTTCACTCATTGGAGCATCTTAGAGGTGGATTATCGATAAGTCTTGGTAGACAATGAAACTATCACGGAGAGGTGTGAATTATGGCAAGAGATATCACAATTACCACCCGAGAACTTTCCCCTTTCGAACAGTTAGTTTTACAGTCGGTGTGCGAAGGTAAATCCAATTCAGCGATAGCAACTCTCACTTCGCATAGTGAAAAAGTCATTGAAAATACTGTTAGTCGCAGCGCACAGGTCTTCGGTATTAAATCCGACGCCGATACAAATCTTAGAGTTTTGCTAGCCCTAGCATTTAGAGCGCATTACGGGGACAAAGCATTTGATCAACTTGAACTTTCTTGTTCACATATGGTTGTTGGCCCAGATGGGCAAAAAATCTGCGATCGGCACGTTGATTAAATAATTATTTTGAAAGTTGCTTGTTCTGAGGGCTAGCCCTCTAAGAGATTAACAACACTTATAAGCGAGGGCTGTCCCTCGCAGTTGCAACCCGTAATCAAAATACTTCGAGTTTGATTGGTAATGCATCTATTTAGAGATGTCAAAAAGGGAGAGAAAAAATGAAACGTATTACATTCGATAAAATTGTTACATTTGTAGGTTTTGGTCTCGGAGTATTTCTGCTCATCGCAGCTGGATTACTCAATTGGGGATCAACATTTGCAAGCGGAACTGTCGCTTCGCAATTGGAGGCTCAGGCAATAACGATGCCAGCTGACAATGGAGATCCGAAAGCCGATGCGGCAACTCTAGCTTTTTTTAAAGACAATGGAGATAAAGTCATGAGTAATGGCAAGCAAGCCCAGATGTACGCTGATCACTATATTGGTTTCCATTTATCGGGAATGCCAACATATGCCGCAGCATCAGGCAATTCTCGCGCGGCAGGTGCAGCATTGGCCGCAGATCCAACAAATTTAGAATTACAAGCTGCTGCTGCAAATGCGAGCGGAACATTAGAGACTGTCTTTAGAGGCGAATCACTGCGCGGAATGCTTCTTAATGCATATGCATTTGGAACTCTAGGAATGATCGCTGGCATCGCGGCAAAAGTAACAGTAGCTGCAGCGATAATCATGTTCCTCTTTGTATTTGCAGGAGTTCGTCATATTCGTCGCACTCCTGAGGATGCGACGATTTAACCCTCAACTCTCCGTGAGGGGTTAGAAAAGGCCCCTTGGCTTGTTGCCAAGGGGCCTTTTCGTACCTTAATTTTCTAGCGTTCTAACTTTCCAGAGATGAAATCCTCAACTTTATTGTGAGCTGCTTCATCTGTGTATTGAACAGGTGGAGTCTTCATAAAGTAGCTAGATGGTGAGAGTAGGGCTCCACCAATCTTGCGATCTAGGCCAATCTTGGCGCAGCGGAGTGCATCGATAATGACGCCAGCAGAGTTTGGTGAATCCCAAACCTCTAACTTGTATTCAAGGTTTAATGGAACATCGCCAAATGCACGGCCTTCAAGGCGAACGTAGGCCCATTTGCGATCATCTAGCCATGGAATGTAATCAGAAGGTCCAATGTGAACATTCTTCTCTCCCAAATCATGGGCTAATTGCGAAGTAACTGAATTAGTCTTAGAAATCTTCTTTGATTCAAGACGGTCACGCTCGAGCATGTTCTTGAAATCCATGTTTCCGCCAACATTTAATTGATAAGTACGATCTAAATGGACTCCACGATCTTGGAATAACTTTGCCATGATGCGATGAGTGATGGTCGCACCTACTTGGCTTTTAATATCATCTCCTACGATCGGAAGTCCAGCATCAGCAAACTTCTTTTCCCAGACTGGGTCTGATGCGATAAATACTGGCAATGCATTAACGAATGCACAACCGGCATCGATTGCGCACTGTGCATAAAACTTTGCAGCAACCTCTGATCCCACTGGCAAATAACAAATCAAAACATCAACAGCCTCATCCTTTAGAACCTTGACCATATCTACGGCAGGTGCATCAGATTCAGTAATCGTCTCTTTGTAATATTTTCCGAGGCCATCATTGGTTACTCCGCGCAAGACAGTAACGCCAGTTTGTGCAACGTCACTAAACTTAATGGTGTTGTTTTCGCTCGCCCAGATAGCATCGGCTAAATCTAAACCGACCTTCTTGGCATCTACGTCAAAGGCGGCAACGAACTTGATGCTAGAGATGTGATATCCCCCAACAACAGCGTGCATGAGCCCTGGAATCTCTTGATCAACGGCAGCGTCCTTGTAATAGGTCACTCCTTGAACTAAAGAGTTAGCGCAGTTTCCAACGCCAACTATTGCAACACGGATGTCGCCTTTACCGGTTGTTATCTTCACTCTATTTCCTCTCGGTTTTGATCATGTCTTCCAGCCAAGCGATTTCTCGATCAGCTGATTCCAGAGAGTGGCGTCGCCACTCTTCTAGATACTTATCGATTCCAATTGGTGATTTCTCGAGTTCACCACGCAGAATCTCTGCCTTCTCCTTGAGCCGGCGATGGCGCCCCTCAAGAATTCTTACTCTGTTCTTTGATGATGTCGGGGAAAAAAATGCAAAACGGATTTCAAAGCCCTCGTCCTCCCATGTATCGGGACTGACGGTCTCTGTTAAATCTGAGAATCGAGCTGCGCCCTTATCTGTAATCGCATAAACAATCCGCGAGCGCCTAGAAGTGGATTCAACCAAGGATTCAGCGATAACTCCGGCTTCGAGCATTCGACGCAGCTGTGGGTAGAGAACTGAAAATGAAAGCGCACGAAAAGGCCCAACTATGGTTCCAATGCGCTTTCGCAGCTCATAGCCATGTAATGGGCTCTGGGACAGCAGACCTAGGAGGGCAAACTCCAGAGAGTCACTACGAGAGCGCACAGGCCTGCCTCCATCCACTTACTATCGGGCTATATATCGAATCGATATATCGAAGCGTAATGTATTGCGATATCTCATCGGGTGCAACTCAGGGTTAGAAAGGTGTGGCGTACGCCTCAGTAGCCCACCTAAGCGACCTACCATCTTATCAGCGCTCATCACAGCCGATGGGCCCTTAGGAATAGGACGATAGATGTCTCTACTTACATGGAAACTGCATGGAGATGGAAAATCAATATCCCAAGGTGCGGTCGTTTCGACTGATGAACGCCTTACCTGGCCTCGTACTTTCGGTGTGGGTCTCCAACACATTGCCGCAATGTTCGGTGCAACCTTCCTCGTTCCAATTATCACGGGTTTCCCCCCAACTACCACTCTCTTCTTCTCTGGAATTGGAACCCTGCTCTTCTTGGCTCTGACTCAAAACAAAGTGCCAAGCTATCTCGGATCTTCCTTTGCATTCTTAGCTCCAATTGCAGCGGCGAAAACAAATGGTGGAATGTCTGCTGCTCTCGGCGGTGTAGTTGTCACTGGTTTGATTTTGGCTGCCGTTGGTCTCATCGTGCGACAAGCCGGTATTGGTTGGATCAACTGGATGTTGCCACCCGTTGTAACAGGAACAATAGTCATGGTCATTGGCCTCAACTTGGCAGGAGCTGCAAAGAATAACTTTTCAGCAGGTCCACTTGTGGGTGTGATTACTTTGGCCTCCATTGCAGTTATTGCTGCAGCATCACGCGGATTCTTAAGTCGCATTAGTATCTTTGCCGGACTTGTGATCGGTTATGCCGCTGCATATGCCATGGGTGATGTAAATACCGATGGTATTGCCGCAGCAAAATGGTTTGCACTCCCAACATTTACTCACCCAACTTTCGATGGCAAGGCGATTGTCTTGTTCCTACCAGTTGTACTCGTCTTGATTGCAGAAAACGTGGGTCACGTTAAAGCGGTTTCCGCAATGACAGGTAAAAACCTAGATGATCAAATGGGTACTGCACTCATGGCCGATGGGCTTGCAACAACCCTTGCAGGTATCGGCGGTGGTTCAGGCACGACAACATATGCCGAAAACATTGGCGTCATGGCTGCAACTCGAGTGTATTCAACTGCCGCGTACTGGATTGCAGGAGTCGGTGCAATCGGATTATCACTCTCGCCTAAATTCGGTGCAGTTCTTAGCTCTACTCCAGTAGGCGCACTCGGTGGCGTTGGAGTAGCACTATTTGGAATGATTGGCGTGCTGGGCGCTCGTATCTGGATTGAGGGCAAAGTTGATTTTGCTAACTCAACTAACTTGATAATCGCAGCATCTGCTTTGATTATTGGTATTTCAGATATGTCATGGACACGTGGTGATTACACATTTAGTGGAATCATTAATGCAACCCTTGTAGCAATTATTGGCTATCGGGTTCTTCACTCAATTGCATCATCTCGAGGTAACAAATAGCTAGGAACTTTGGCTAAACTATAGGTATGGTGATTCCATCGCGGCTAACTGAATACATCGTGGCCGCGATGGTAATCATTTTGGCACCAGGACCCAGTGTTTTATTTGTTATTGCCCGCGCGATCGCCTGGGGTCGCAAAACCGCTGTTTTCACCGTAGCTGGCAACGTCAGTGGGTCATTTGTTTTATCAGTCTTTGTCGCCCTCGGACTTGGTCCGGTTTTGCAGCGCTCAGATATTGCATACACCGCAGTGCAATGGGGTGGTGGCCTTTACTTAATCTATTTAGGAGTCGATGCAATTAGGCTCCGCAAAGTACATGCTGCAGATATGACAAATCAAGGTGATCTCGCACCTGGTCTTGCGCGTTCTATTCGTGATGGATTTTGGGTAGGGGCTTTAAATCCCAAGGCGATAGTTTTTTATGCCGCCGTGCTTCCCCAGTTTATTGATCGCAATCGCGGAAGTATTACCGCCCAACTCATTTTGCTCGGAGGAGTTTTTTCTGTACTTGCTTTTATTTCCGATGGGTCGTGGGGTTTACTTGCAGGCACAGCTCGGAATTGGCTGGCCACCGACCCTAAGCGCCTAGAACAACTGCGCGCAACAGGTGGCACCGTCATGATGATTCTAGGAACTGCAGTATTGGTATCGGCAGTTGTCAGTGGTTAGGGGCACACTAAGTCTATGAAAAAACCCGCTAAACCCGCTCGAGAAAATATCTCCCCCTCTGACTTAACTTTTGGCCTTTCAACGTGCAAGCGATGTCTCTGGGTTAAATACTGGTACAAAGTAAGTGCTCCCATGGTGATGCCATTGGTTGGAACACTTTCATCGCTGCAAGAAGAGTTTTTTCAGAGAGCAGATATGCCGACCATAGATCCATCGCTTCGCCCGGGGACAGTAACTAAGTGGAGTGAGTTTGTTAAGAGCAAACCCTTACAGATTAACGGCCAAGATACTCGTTGGCGCATTTTAGGAAAATACGATCTGCTCTCAACTAATGACGATGGCACAACTGGACTCATCGATTGCAAAGTTTCCGATTCACAAAGAGATAGTGGGGCGTTTTACTCACCCCAACTTGAGGCTTACGCCTATGCCCTAGAAAATCCAGCAGCGGGAAAAGCCGTAACAGTTGCATCCATGGGATTACTAGTCTGGAAACCAACACACACCGTTGGGGAGGGTTCAGCAAACAGTGGATTTGGTGTTGCTCAAAAATATGTGGCAGTTGAGCGCGACCATGATAATTTTATGCGAGTTATCACCGATTTTATCGATGTACTAGAAGGCGAACTTCCAGATGCTGGTAGTGATTGTGAAACGTGTAGATTTTTATCGGCGCGAAATGCTTTAGATAATCTCTAGTCTTCCTCGCCAGAAACATTTATGTCATCAGGCTTGCTTTTCTTTGGCGCATAAATATCTATGTACTCCTGGCCTGACATCTCTTGGATCTTGTTCATAATCTGATCTGTGACTACTCGCAGATACTGTAAATCAGTTGAGTCGCCGTCAAAGTACATGGGTTCACCAAAGACCATTCCTACGCGATGTAGATTGGGAATGACTTTTCCAGTCGGCTGAATCTTGTCGGTATTAGACATGGCTACCGGAATGACTGGAGCTCCAGATTCAATAGCCAATCGAGCGATTCCGGTACGACCTTTATATAAGCGACCATCGGGCGAGCGAGTACCCTCGGGATAAATTCCAAGACAGTCACCCTGGGCTAATACTTTTAAACCAGTGATGAGTGCCGCTTCACTTCGACGACCACCAGATCTATCGACTGGCACTTGGCCTAGTGCAATAAAAGTTAACTTCTTCATGAGTCCTTTAGCTCCAGGAGAAGTGAAGTACTCACTCTTGGCTAAAAAAGTAACCTTTCGCGGAACAACTAATGGCATGAAAATCGAGTCACTGAAGGAGAGATGATTCGATGCGATAATTACTGGCCCTTTAGCCGGAACATTTCGTAATCCCTTGACCTTAGGGCGAAATGCGCTCATTAGGAATGGCGTCAGAAAAGCACGCAGGATTCCGTAGGGGAGGTTGTTGAGCACCCGCTTAATTTAGCCGTTATTGCTCCGTATGACACTATCTGAGAGTGAATAAGGATCCACAGGGTGCAAATGAAGATGCCTTCGATGAGCAAGAGCTAATCCGAAGCGAGTTTGACTCTATTGTCTCTGGGCTCTCACTTGATGAATCAAGCCCGACAACTTATCTCGACGAGTTAGACCATTTAGATAGCTCACACCACAACGAAGGATTTATCGCACCTAATCCCCCAGTCCAAACCCCACGCTCATTCTTTTTATCAGCAAAACTTGCAATCGTGAGTTGGTTTAGACGTGGCTACCACGAAGATGATGGAGTTGAACTATGAATAATTTTAGCTGGGGAATTTTAGGTACTGGTGGAATTGCTGCAGCATTTGTAAACGACTTAGCACATATATCTGGTCATGAAGTTGTAGCAGTTGGTTCACGTTCTTTAAGCAAAGCAAAAAATTTCATCACTGCAACCCCTGGTGCTACTGCATACGGAAGTTATTCCGAATTAGTTGCGGATGCAAAGGTTAATGCAGTTTATATTGCAACACCACACCCTATGCATTTTGACCACACGCTCATGACGCTGAATGCAGGTAAACCAGTTTTATGTGAGAAACCATTTGCAGTCTCGACCTTCCAAGCACAGTCAATGATTGATAGTGCACGTGAAAATGGTGTTGCACTTCTAGAAGCAATGTGGACGAGATACTTACCGCATATTGCAACAGTACGAGAAATTTTAAGAAGTGGAATTCTTGGACCGATTCAAACCGTTGAAGCTGATCACGGCCAACGCTTAGCCGACCAAAATATTGCCCGACTTGTTGATCCCTCTTTGGCAGGTGGTGCATTATTAGATCTTGGAATTTATCCAATTTCATTTGTCCATTTGGTTCTAGGTGAACCCGATGCGATTACTGCGCGTGCTGTTATGACGAATCGTGGAGTTGATGCCCAAACAAGTGCAATTTTTACATATGAAAATGGAGCACATGCAGTAATCAATACGACAATGATCGCAAGAACCCCTTGTCGCGCTGTCATTAGTGGGTTACTGGGTCGACTTGAAATCGAAAGTTATTTCTATGCACCAACATCAATGCGAACAGTCCTGCATGACGGAACAATCACGGAGTATCCAAACACCTATCTTGGACACGGACTCCGCGAGCAAGCTATTGAAATGGCGCAGGTTGTTCGGGCTGGTTTACTTGAATCACCGCTCATGCCATGGAGTGAGACTATCTCTGTAATGAAAAGCATCGATGAGATACGCCAACAAATAGGGCTTAAATTTCCATTTGAAAACTAGAGACGCGCTAAATCAGCGACTCCAACAAGCCCTGCTTCATTTCCCAACTGCGCAGCAATGATCTCTGGATAGGGATGCTTGCCGGCAAAAGGCATCGTGCGTTCTAAAGATTCACGAGTAGGCTTTAATAAAATTTCACCAGCATCGATGACGCCACCACCAATTACTACGCAAGCTGGATCTAAAATTACTGCCAAGGTTGCAATTCCAGCTCCTAGCCATTGGCCGGTCGTATTAAATGCAGCCAGAGCAACTGGATCACCTTCTCGAGCTGCATCTGTAATTGCTTTTCCAGTCAAGCCTGCAACAGTTCCATCGCCGCGAGATAATAAATTACGCGCAATTTCTGGACTGGCATTAATCGCCTCACGTGCATGTCGCAGCAAAGCATTGCCTGACGCGTACTGTTCAAAACATCCGCGTGCCCCACATCCACACAAATGTCCTTCAGGAACAACTCGCATGTGACCAAACTCTGCGGCGGTTCCAAATGCGCCACGATACAAAGCACCGTTGACCACAATTCCTCCACCGATACCGGTCCCGACTGTCAACATCATCATGTGATCTTGATTTTGCCCGGCCCCAAATTTTGCCTCACCCCAAGCTGCAGCATTTGCATCATTTTCAATAATTACTGGTAGCCCAATCAATTGAGTTAACTCATCATCTAGATTTACGCCGTTCCAATCCGCAATGTTTGGTGTTGCCAACATTGTCTTTCGATCGGAGGAAACAAAACCAGCAGCAGAAACTCCCACTGATGCAATATTGTGTTGAGTCATTAACGTACGGGCAATGTCTGCGATTGTCTGAGTGAGCGCACTGCCCCCCTGTCGAGGAGTATCTTGTCGCTCGGTTGCTAAAACTTTTCCAGACTCATCGACAACTCCGCCTAATACTTTGGTGCCGCCAACATCAATACCAATTGTGTATGCCATTGAAAGAAATTACGCTTCTAATGAGGCTTTTAGTTGAGACAATGCCATATCAATAGTTGCTTTCTCGGCTTTTTGGCGCATCATCGCTGGAATTGGCATTGAGAGTGAGACGGTAAGTTCGTAGGCAACCTCAGTCGTGTCTGCATCAATACTCTTAATGACATATGCACCATCCATACCACTGAGTAAATCTGCGTCATCGAGCGAAAAGGTCAATCGCCCAGGCGCCTCCGACCAGTCGTAATCTAAGATGACACGATCTTTCATCATTCCAGCATCAATAGTCATCTTTACTTTTGTAATACGCCCCTGATCATCATGGGCCACGGCTTCGGCAGCTTTGATCGAGGTGGACCATTCTGGGTATTTGTCCAAGGCAAAGAGCGCCCCAGTAACCGTAGCCAAAGGCGCATCTATTGTGATTGTTGACCTACTCAAATCGCTCATGACTCAAGGTTACCCCTCTTCCCAAATTAATTAATCAGGCACTAGCGTTAGCACTATGAATGAAATCACTAATCCAGCCCTAGTCCCTCCCGCAACGGCGGGCAATCTGACAAACCTCATCGCAGAACGAGCCTGGTTCGAACCAGAGCGAATTGTAATGTCCCGACCATTGGGTGATGGCTGGCAGAGTGTTAGCGCAAAGGAGGCAGAGGTTGAAATTCGTGAAACCGCAAAGGGTTTGATTGCCTCTGGTGTTCAAATTGGTGATCGTGTGGCAATCATGTCTCGCACTCGATATGAATGGACAATTTTAGATTTCGCAATCTGGTTTGCTGGTGGTGTGGTTGTTCCTGTTTATGACACCTCATCTGCAGAACAGATTGATTGGATTCTCAATGATTCATCGTCGGTTGGAATTATTGTTGAAACTCCAGCTCTTAAGGAACTAGTCAATAGCGTACTGCCATCTCACACCAAACACATATGGACAATAACTGAAGATGTACTGAGCAATCTGAAAGCTGCTGGTGCTCACATTGGTGATGATGAAATCGATCGTCGTAGAAACTCATTAGTACCAGATACTTTAGCAACAATTATTTACACATCTGGAACAACTGGAAAGCCCAAAGGAGTATCACTTACTCATGCAAATTTTTTATCAGAGTGTGGCAATGTTGTTCAAGGAGCGTCAGATTTATTCTTAAAACCTGGTGGATCAACGTTGCTATTTCTTCCAATTGCACATGTATTTGGCCGAATGGTAGAAATTGGAGCCATCGCAGCGGGTCTGCATTTAGCACACTGCAGTGATCCAGTCGGGCGATTACCCATGGATCTCGCCTCATTTAAGCCTACTTTTGTGCTCGCAGTTCCTCGCATCTTTGAAAAAATATACAACGGCGCTGAAGCTCGCGCTGAAGCTGCTGGTAAAGGAAAAATCTTTAGGAAGGCTGCAGATGTTGCAATTGCATACTCTGAAAGCTTGGATAAGAAATCGATTTCGCCACTTCTTTCTCTAAAACACAAACTTTTTGACAAGTTGGTCTACTCAAAGATTCGCGCAGGCATGGGTGGAAACGTTGAAGCTGCTATCTCAGGTGGCGCCCCACTAGGTGTTCGATTAGGCCACTTCTATCGCGGAGTGGGAGTAACCATTTTGGAAGGCTATGGATTAACCGAAACAACTGCAGGTGCCACACTTAACCTAACCGGTGCTCATCGCGTCGGCTCTGTTGGGCGCCCAGTTCCTGGAACTTCCATCAAGATTGCAGATGATGGTGAAGTGCTTATCAAAGGCCCGATCGTCATGCGTGGATATTGGCAAAACGATAAAGCCGATAGTGAAGTATTTACTCAAGATCGCTGGTTCCAAACAGGTGATTTAGGTAAATTAGATGAAGAGGGATTTCTTTACATCGTCGGGCGTAAGAAGGAGTTAATTGTCACCGCAGGTGGAAAAAATGTAGCACCTGCTGTTCTTGAAGACCGCTTACGTGCACATCCACTTGTGAGTCAATGCATGGTGGTTGGCGATAATCAGCCCTTCATTGCTGCTCTTGTCACAATTGATCCAGATGCATTGAAATCCTGGGTCACTAGCAATAAAAAAGAGGGTGCATCACTCGCAGATCTCGCTCATGACCCAGACCTCATCGCAGTTATTCAGACAGCTGTCGATGATGCAAACAAGGCAGTAAGTAAAGCTGAGTCAATTCGCAAATTCACAATCTTGCCGACTGACTTCACGATTGCCGGTGGTCACTTGACTGCAAAACTATCTATGAAACGTGCAGTAATTTCAAAAGAGTTCGCCAAGGAGATTGAACAACTCTTTACTAAGTAATAATGTGAGCTCAAATCAGCGAGTCAAGCTCGCACAAGAATTACATGATGGAATAGCTCAAGACTTAGTGGGCCTGGGCTATCAGGTTGACTCACTCGTCGGCACGCCGAATACTCCCCCAGAGTTGCGTTCACATTTACGCTCACTTCGCTTTGCTTTGTCCGAACTTGTAGAAAAAATCAGGGCAGAGATATTGATGCTGCGATCAGGTGATCAATTCTTGACATCCAAGTATGAAACATCAACTCAATTCGAACTGCAGAGAATATTTGGAGAGCTTATACGAAATTCCCAAGAGCATTCAGCGGCAACAACTTTGACAGTAAGAGTTTCTGACAATGGAGTAGGTGGCGCTATAGAAAAGCAAGGGCACTACGGACTCACCGGAGTAATAGAACGTATAAAGAGTTTAGATGGAACAATTGTAATTGAATCAAACTCTTCAGGAACATGCGTTTCCATCACCATACCGCTTGAGCAACCATGACTCAGATTGTGATCATTGATGACCATGAAGTAGTCCGGGAAGGTTTAAAAGCTGCGTTACGCACACATGGATATGAGATAGCTGCAGAGGCAGCAAGTGTTGCAGAAGCTCGCGCGCAAATTACGCACATAAATCCCGATGCAATAATTGTTGATATCAATCTTCCGGATGGAAGTGGCTTTGAGATAATCACGTGGGCTCGTAGTGTTTCGAAAACAATTGGAATTGTAGTGCTTACTCTTAATGAAACGGATAACTACTTGTTAGCGGCGATGAATGCAGGCGCTAGCGCTTATGTGGTTAAGAGCGCCCCCATTGAAGAGTTAATTGCAGCTATCAACCTTTCACTTGCCTCACCACTTAGTTTTAGTGCTAAAGGGTTGAAGGCGGCAATCAAGACTGCATCGACACAGTCTTAT
>WLMW01000043.1 GCA_009700025.1 Actinomycetota bacterium | reverse complement strand
TCTAAACCAATTACTTCGAGAGAAAAAATTATTACCGATCAAAATGAGTCATACTGCGATGACTTATCATGACCCTTGCTACTTAGGGCGCCACAATGAGATTTATCAACCGCCCCGTGAGTTACTAGAGGCGACTGGTGCGCAAATCTCTGAAATGCCACGCAATAAAGAGCGCTCATTCTGCTGTGGTGCAGGTGGTGGACGTATGTGGATGGAAGAAAAACTTGGCACACAAATCAACCTCAACCGCGTCGATGAAGCGATCGCTACTGGCGCTAAGGAGTTAGCTGTTGCGTGTCCTTTCTGCCGCGTCATGACTACTGATGGAATGACAGCTAGATCTTCAGACGTTGAAGTCCTTGATGTCGCTCAAGTTCTTTTGCGGTCAATGAAGGAGTAGTCAGGCTTAAAGACCCCTGAATTTTTACAAGAAATCTCAGAAAGTTCCCAGTTTATGGGAGCATTGTGTGGCCATGACTACCACTGCAGAAAAGACGATGCAACGCATTCTCGTTGTTGACGACGAATCAAGTATCAGCGAACTCATCTCGACCAGCCTTCGCTTTGTTGGGTTTGATGTTCGTACAGCCGCTAACGGCGCACAAGCTCTTGCTATGGCTGAGGAGTTTCGGCCACATGCAATGGTTCTAGATGTCATGCTCCCAGATCTAGATGGCTTTGAAGTTTGTAAAGCTATCCGTAATGAAGGCGTGAGCACTGGAGTTCTTTTTCTGACGGCCAAAGATGGAATGGATGACAAAGTTAAAGGGCTAACTCTTGGTGGCGATGATTACATGACTAAGCCATTTTCATTAGAGGAGCTCGTTGCGCGATTGCGATCATTGCTTCGACGCACGGGTGTAACAGAGATTGATATTGATGATGAGAAAATGCGCTTTGCAGATCTTGAACTTGATGAGGCAACGCACGAAGTCCGTCGGGCAGGCAACTTGCTGGATTTATCTCCGACCGAGTTTGCACTCATTAGATATTTAATTATTAATGCTGATCGCGTTGTATCAAAATCGCAAATATTAGATCATGTTTGGCAATACGACTTCCGTGGTGATGCTGGAATTGTAGAGACATACATTTCATACTTACGTAAAAAGATTGATTCCTTCGATCCCCCACTTATTCATACGGTTCGCGGTGTCGGATACCGGCTACGGATGCCGCCTAAGTAGAGATGAAATCACCACTTCGCAATTGGTCATTACGCAACCGGCTAACTATCGGTGTACTTGTCCTCTCTGCGATTGGTTTTATTGGCGCAGGTTTCGTTGCCCAAAACTCTTTAAGAATGTATCTGATTGGGCAAGTCGATAATCAGCTTCTAAGTGTCATTGGTGGAACCACAAATCGTGTTGATGAAGCTGGAATCGTCAATGACGAAGATGCGAATCCGAGACACCCAGAAAACAATGAAGTTGCTCGGTCGGCGAAAGCTCAGTCCGCAACACCTTTAAATAGGGTTCCTTCAACGATATCGGTCACCGTTTTGGATCCATTCGGAAACCTCATTGGAGGTATTGGTGGTGACTTAAACGCTAATAAAATCACTAATTTTGTTACCGGTTTACTCCCTAGCCAAATAGCCGCCTTCGGCAATAAGCCCTTTACGATTCAAGCTCCTGGGGCAGATTTTAGAGTTGTCACACAAGTTTTACCATCATCACTAGGAAGTGTTGTTGTTGGTCAATCACTTTCTGATTTTGACAAGACAACCCATCGAATTGGAAGTATCTTTCTTTTCATTGGCGCCATTGTTTTGTTGTTTATAGGTAGCGCTGCTCGACAAGTTATTAAAATAGGTTTGCATCCGCTTGAATCTGTTGAGGAAACTGCACAGAAAATTGCAGCGGGTGATTTATCTGCTCGTCTTGAAAATTTCGCACCCGATACCGAAGTGGGTCGCTTAAGTACATCTCTGAACACTATGTTGGGTCGGATTGAAGAGTCTTTCGCGGTGCGCACTGAAAGTGAAGAGAAGTTGCGTAGATTTGTTGCCGATGCCAGTCACGAGCTGCGTACGCCGCTCACTGCGATTCGTGGTTTTGCAGAGCTGCACCGCCAAGGCGCAGTTCCAGAAGGCGATAAAACTAAAGAGTTAATCGGACGAATCGAAAAAGAATCGATTCGAATGGGGGCTTTAGTGGAAGATTTATTGTTACTTGCACGATTAGATCAATCTCGCCAGTTGGCATTTGAAAAGATAAATATTTCAACCATTATTGCGGATGCGGTTGCATCAGCGGCTGTTGCAGGTCCTTTGCATCCAATATCTCTTAACTTGCCAGCTGAGCTTTATGTTTATGGAAGTGAAGATCGAATTCATCAAGTATTCGCAAATCTACTTGCTAACGCGCGTGTGCACACACCAGATGGAACACAGATATCTATAGGTTCGCGCAATGTGGCGGACGGTGTGAATATAACTGTCTCTGATAATGGCCTTGGTTTAAATGAGGAAGATCAAAAGAAAATTTTTGAAAGGTTTTTCCGTGTCGATCCTTCGCGTCAAAGAAACGGGACAGAAGGAAGTGGGTTGGGATTATCTATCGTGGACGCAGTAATGCAAGCACACGGCGGCAAAGTAGGCGTGGCCTCAAAACAGGGTGAAGGCACAGTGTTTACGCTATTTTTCCCACACCTTAGCGATTAATTAAGCGACTCCATAGCTTTTAGAACTGCAATTCGTTCGGCAATTGGTGGGTGAGTAGAAAACAACTTTGAGACTGAAGTTCCATCAAGTGGCGATTCAATCCAAATGTGGGCAACTGATGTTGATTTCTGTTGCACCACTGTCGAATCCGATGCGAGAACTTCTAGTGCACTCCGAAGCCCTGCTGGATTACGAGTAAATTCAACCGCAGTTGCATCGGCCAAAGATTCACGCTTTCTCGAAATTGCAGACTTGAGTAGAATCGCTGCTATTGGGGCAAGGATAAGAATAAGAAGTGAGAATACTAAGAGGATTGGGTTGCCATTGCTTGCACGATCACGATTACGGCCGCCACCAAACCACATCATGCGAGTCAATATGTCACTTAAAATCGCAATTGCGCCAGCGGTTGTTGCCGCTACTGCAGAGACTAAAGTATCGCGGTTGGCTACATGTGCCATCTCGTGGGCGATAACCCCCTGTAACTGATCGCGATCCATTGCATCCAAAATTCCAGTTGTAAACGCAATTAGTGCGTGTTCGGGGTTTCGCCCAGTTGCAAATGCATTTGGAGCGTTATCAATAACAATTGCAACCTTGGGCATTGGAAGTCCACTTGCAATGGTCACTTCTTGAATTAAATTAAACAACTTGGGATTGTCTGACTCTTGAATTAACTTTGCACCAGTCATAGTTATTACTAATTTGTCAGAACCGTAATAAGAACCCCAAACTGTAACAAGTGCTATACCGACCGCAATTGGGACAATACCTACGGTTGTTGAGCCGAAATATGCAAGTGCTGCATAAACAACTAGCCAAACAAGAATGGCCATGCCAATGAGCAAGCCAATTGTTTTTCGCTTATTTGCCGCTTGTTGGGTTCTAAAGTTCATCGCTTTTAGAAAGTAACTTTTGGTGCATTACGATCTTGCGGATCTTCAACTTCATAAAATTCGCGCTCTGTCACCTTTGCAAATCCCGCAAAGAAGTTGGTTGGCACTGTTTTTACTGCAGTGTTGAGCGAGCGCACATTGTCATTGTAGAACTGACGGCTAAATGCAACTTTGTTTTCAGTTGTAGATAATTCTTCTTGCAATGATAAGAAGTTTGCAGATGCTTTCAAATCTGGATAAGCCTCTGCAACTGCCAACAAGCCACGCAATGCTTGTGTGAGCATTCCATCAGCGGCAGCAACATCAGCAACTGTTGAAGCGCTAGTGGCTTTGGCACGCGCTGTTACAACTGCATCAAAAGTTGATTGTTCATGTTTGGCATATCCCTTAACGGTTTCGACTAAGTTAGGGATTAAATCAGCGCGGCGCTTGAGTTGAACTTCAATCTGAGCCCATGCTTCATCAACACTGATGTTTAGACGGATTAAGCGGTTGTATTGAGCAATAAAAAAGATTGCGATAAGGGCGATAACTCCGAGGACTACGATTGTTTTCATGCCTAATTAAACCGCTTTTTGGGGAGAATAATTCCTGAGAATTACTTAACCACGCTCGTTATTTAATTTGTGATTTATGGAAGTTTAAAAATGAGCGGCTAGCCGTTGGGCCGCGCTGTCCCTGATATCTAGAGCCATACTTCTCACTGCCATAAGGGTGCTCGGCAGGAGATGAGAGCCTTATGAGACAAAGTTGACCGATCTTCATCCCTGGAAATAACTTCACGGGTAGATTTGCAACGTTCGAAAGTTCAAGCGTGATGTGACCACTAAAGCCCGGATCGATAAATCCGGCAGTTGAGTGCGTCAATAATCCAAGTCGCCCGAGTGATGACTTTCCCTCCAAGCGCCCGGCAATATCGTCAGGGAGTGTTATGACCTCGTATGTGCTGGCTAAAACAAACTCGCCTGGGTGCAGTATGAAAGGCTCATCGCCCTCGGTAATTACTTCTCTTGTTAGCTCTGCTTGTTCAATCGAGGGATCAATAACACTGTACTTATGGTTTTCAAAGACTCTGAAGAACTTATCCAGGCGCACATCAACCGACGACGGTTGAATCATCGACTCAGTAAATGGCTCACAGCCAACTCGGCCAGCTGCTATTTCAGCTCGGATGTCGCGATCACTAAGTAGCACGCTCGGAACCCTATCCTTTTCTTAGCCCCATGCGGGGCAGCGAAATCGCCCAACAGGCTTCAGGCTTGCATAAGTTACTGGTCGGTAGCAAAATTAGCCCATGAGCCATTACATAGCCAACCTTCGTGACATTGAATTCTGCCTCTTTGACCTGTTGGGGCGCGATGCCGTTATGGGCACATCCCTTTATTCAGATGTTGATCGAGACACCGCCATGGGCATGCTTGAAGAGATGAAGCGGTTGTGTGAAAACGATTTAGCTGAATCATTTATTGAAGGTGACCGACTCGGTACTCAGTTTAATAAATCAACTGGAGATGTGACTGTTCCGGCAAGTTTTAAAAAATCTTACGAAGCATACATCAACGGTGAATGGTGGCGTTTGGATGCGCCTGTCGATCTTGGTGGAATGAAAATTCCGCCATCGGTTCGTTGGGCAATCGCTGAAATGGTTTTGGGTTCTAATCCAGCAATCCACATTTATGCATCAGGTTATGCATTTGCACACGTTGCATATGTCTTGGGAACACCTGAACAGAAAAAAATTGCTAAGTTGATGATTGATCGCCACTGGGGTGCCACGATGCAGTTAACTGAACCCGATGCAGGATCTGACGTTGGTGCGGGTCGAAGCAAAGCAGTTCAACAGGCCGATGGTACCTGGCATATAACTGGTACAAAACGTTTCATTACATCCGGTGATGCAGATCTTTATGAAAACATTGTTCACTTTGTACTTGCTCGCCGTGAAGGTGGCGGTCCTGGAACTAAAGGCCTTTCGCTCTTTTTAATTCCAAAGTTTATGTTTAATCACGAAACTGGCGAACTAGGTAAGCGCAATGGTGTTTATGTAACTAACGTTGAACACAAGATGGGACTTAATGTCTCTTCAACTTGTGAGATGAATTTGGGTGAACATGAACCTGCTGTCGGCTATCTACTTGGTGAAGTACACGAAGGTATTGCTCAAATGTTTAAAGTAATTGAGTTCGCCCGCATGATGGTTGGAACCAAAGCAATTGCAACGTTATCTGCCGGGTATCAACAAGCTCTCAGCTATGCAAAGGTTCGCGTTCAAGGTGGGGACATGAAGGTCATGAACGATAAAGCGAGTCCTCGTGTCACAATAATTCATCACCCAGATGTGCGTCGTTCGCTCATGGTTCAGAAATCATATTCCGAAGGAATGCGTGCTTTAGTTCTTTACACGGCGTCAATACAAGATGAAATCGAACTTGCCGAACGAGCTGGAGACACTGATCGATTAGCAGACATGATCGCACGCAACGATTTATTGCTTCCAGTAGTAAAAGGTTACGGCTCTGAGAAATCTTGGACACTTCTTGGTACTGAATCACTTCAAACATTTGGTGGCTCAGGATTCACACAAGACTGGCCGATTGAGCAATATGTTCGTGACGCCAAAATTGATACCCTGTATGAAGGTACAACTGCGATTCAAGGATTAGATTTCTTTTTCCGTAAAATAGTAAAAGATGGTGGTCGTGCAATCGGATTACTTGGTAAAGAGATACAGAAATTTGCAGAATCAGGGGGCGTACATGCAGAAGAGAAAGCTGCGCTCTTTACTGCACTCGGAAATCTCAATGGAATTATCTCAGTGCTTATCGGGCATGCGATGGAGTCTCAAGAGCATCCAGAAGAGATTTATACTGTCGGATTAAATACTTCCCGCTGCTTAATGGCAGTCGGTGACATTATTACTGCTTGGTTGTTAATTCGACAGGCTGATATCGCAGTTGAAAAACTGCCAACTGCGGGCAAGGATGCAGATTTCTACACAGGTAAAATCGCTTCTGCTAAGTTCTTTGTTATTAACTTCTTGCCACAAATCGCAGCGGATCGAGTAATTGTTGAGGCAACTACAGGTTCAATCATGGATATTCCAGAAAACGCCTTTTAAACCACTACGCTTACGCAGTGTTTACAAAGTATAAAGGAGAAATCCTGACCCTTTTGGGTGCAGTGTTCTTCTCCTTTAATGGAATTGTGGCCAAACTGGTTTTGACTTCAGGCCTGTCGTCGATGCGTTTGACCCAAGTTCGTTGTGGTGGTGCTTTTTTAATTCTCACATCCTTCGTTTTTCTTCGCTACCGTCATAAGCTCCGGGTTACTAAAGCCGAACTACCTATGTTGGCCCTCTACGGCCTCATTGGATTTTTGGCGGTTCAGGCTCTCTATTTTGTGGCTATTGCTCGACTACACGTGAGCATCGCCTTGATTATGGAGTTCACCGCACCAATCTGGATTGTTTTATGGCTTCGATTTGTGAAGAAGAAAGATGTGCCACGCTTAATGTGGGGTGCCATATTTCTAGCTTTTAGTGGCTTAATTTTAATTGCTCGAGTCTGGCAAGGCGGGACTTTAGATCCCATTGGTGTTATCGCTGCACTGACCGATGGAATTGTCTTGGCCGCATTTTTCTTGCTGGGAGAAAAATTGTCAGCAACGAGAGAAGTTGAAACATTGATGGTTTATGGCTTTGGTTTTGCATCTTTAGGCCTAGCAATTGTGATGCCACTTTGGTCATACCCAATCGAAATTTTCGCACAATCTATAGATCTCCAGGGGCGCTTTGCTGAATACAGTTTGCCTGGTTGGCTTTTAATTGCCTGGGTGATTGTTATGGGAACCATTGTTCCCTATTTACTCGTTGTTAATGGCCTAAAACTTCTCACTGCATCTACCAGCAGTGTGATGGGGATGGCCGAGCCGGTTATTGCTGGAGCTTTTGCGTGGATTTGGCTATCTGAGAAGTGGAGTTTTATTCAACTCATCGGTGGTGCAATTGTGATTATTGGAATCATACTTGCTGATAAAGCGCGTACTGCAGCGCACTAATTTACGCGCCAAAAGAATTATCTTCGGGTGTTTCTGCTTCGCGCTGCTGCGTCCAATCTGTTCCAGCACCTGGATTTTGTGGCATATCAAAGAAGCGTGCATAGTGAAGCTGGGCTGAAACAGTGATTGTGCGGGTTGGTCCGTTACGGTGCTTAGCAACAATTAAATCTGCTTCACCTGTTCGATTCTGCTGATCATACATATCATCGCGGTGTAGCAAAATAACAACGTCGGCATCCTGTTCAATCGATCCTGATTCACGTAAGTCAGAGAGCATGGGCTTTTTGTCAGTACGTTGTTCTGGACCACGGTTGAGCTGAGAGATTGCAATAACTGGAATATCTAACTCTTTGGCCATCAACTTTAATTGACGGGAAAACTCTGAAACTTCTTGCTGGCGATTCTCAACTTTTTTACCTGATGACATCAGCTGTAAGTAGTCAATAACAATGAGTTTAAGGTTGTGGCGTTGCTTTAAGCGCCGCGCCTTTGCGCGGATTTCCATCATGGAAAGGTTAGGAGAGTCATCAATAAACAACGGTGCTTCAGAAATTTCACCCATGCGGCGTGCAAGACGTGACCATTCATCATCAGATAATGTTCCTGCACGGATGCTGTTAAGTCCAACGCGTGCTTCGGCAGATAACATACGCATAGTAATTTCAGATTTCGACATTTCAAGAGAAAAAATAACGGACGTTAAACCATTAAATATTGATGCGTGACGTGCAATATCTAATCCAAGTGTTGATTTACCCATTGCAGGACGTGCAGCAAGAATAATCATATTGCCAGGGTGAAAACCATGCGTGAGTGAATCTAAATCTTTAAAACCAGATTTGACTCCTTCTACTCCAATACCTTTTGAGATTGCTTCAATCTCATCTAGTGCTTGAGGTAGTAAGGTTGAAAGTTGAACGTAATCCTCTGATGATCGGCGTTCAGTAACTGCAAAAACTTCAGCCTGTGCTTGGTCAACCATGTCATCGACTTCACCCTCAGATGTATATCCGAGTTGAACAATCTTTGTACCTGCTTCAATTAATCGACGCATGATGGAGTGTTCGCGAACTATCTTCGCGTAATAACCAGCATTAGCTGCTGTTGGTACCGATGAAATTAATGTGTGTAGATATGGCGCTCCGCCTGCACGGGCAATATCTCCGCGCTTAGTAAGTTCTGCGGAAACTGTTACTGCATCGGCAGGTTCGCCTCGACCGTATAGATCAATAATTGCATCGTAGATTAATTCGTGTGCTGGACGATAAAAATCACGATCACGAATAATTTCTATAACATCTGCTATCGCATCTTTTGATAACAACATTCCGCCAAGAACTGACTGTTCAGCGATTAAATCCTGTGGTGGGGTGCGTTCGAATTCACTGCCTACGGATGAGATATTTAGATCTCTCCCGGGTCGGTTGCTTGGAAGTTCGGCGATGCTCACCTATATAACCTCCCATTAGCTACTGACGTTCCCATTCGTATGCGTAACCTAGGGGTGAGTGTCTACTGGAGGCGAGAACCGTAGTTTTTCTATGGGGATAAGCTGTGGACAAAGTGGTGGATAAGCCTGATTTTCTGTGTGTGCAGTGGTGGATGGCCTGTGGGTAAGTTGCATGGGCTAACTCTTCCCGAGGGCATAAGTGCTGGTCAAAGTTGATTTCTATACACACAGGCCTGTGCAGGAAAGTATTTTTGCAAATCTTAAATCATGAGATTACAAGCGCACTCGCTCGTTAGTTGGATCAAATAGGGGTTCACTGGAGATCAATCCCTGGGCCCAGCGCCCAAAGAGCTCCACTTCCACTGCGGTCCCTGGTTCACAGGTATCAATTGGCAGATAGGCGTACGCGATCGCTTTATTAATTGTGTAGCCCTGGCCGCCAGTCTTAATCCGCCCTATTACCTTGTTGTTAATGCGAATTGGTTCTGAACCAAAAGGCGCAGATGTAATGTCATCAAAAACTATTGCGACTAATTTTCGCTTTTGCTTTTCTTTAGCTTCTATACACGCTGATTTCCCATGGAAACTCTCTTTCTTGAGTGCAACTGCAAACCCAAGTCCAGCCTCATACGGATTTGTCTCGGTATTAATTTCACCTGCCCAAGCGCGATAGCCTTTTTCAAGTCGCAATGATTCAATCGCTCGATAACCACAAGCAATTAATCCTAAATCTTTTCCTGCGCTGACTATTTTTTGCCAAAGATTTAATCCATCATTAATAGATGCATAAATCTCCCAACCAAGTTCACCGACATATGTAATCCGCGTCGCACGAACTTGAATACCTGCAATTACTATTTCCTGTGAAGTCATAAATGGAAAAGCTGAATGACTTAAATCAGTACTTGTCAAAGATTGCAAAATTGATCTAGAGTTTGGCCCCATTAAACCAAAACACGCTAAGTCGTGAGTGATGTTTGTAATTTCAACATTATCGAATTTAAATTCTCGACGCAACTTTTCTAGCCAGCCAAAATCATGAGTGGCAAAAGCTGTACCGGTAACAATCATAAACTTTTCAGTACCGGTTTGTGTTACTGTATAATCAGATTCAATTCCAGCTTTACTATTAAGGGCTTGAGTGTAAACAGTTTTACCAACTCCTTTAACCACATTATTTGCACAAACATAGTTTAAGAATTCAGCTGCGCGCGAACCTGAAATTTGCGCTTTAGCAAAAGATGATTCATCGAATAGTCCTGCAGAATTACGTGTTGCGTGGTGCTCGACTTGAACTGCCGATGACCAATGTTTACCTAGCCAACCTTGAGGGCGCTTGGTATCATCGCCTACGTTGTTTTCATAGTAATTTACGCGCTCCCACGATGCTTTTTCGCCAAAAACCGCTCCGTTTGCCTTGTGCCATTCATATACCGGGGATATCAGTTTTGGGCGAGCACTTTTCCGTTCTTCACCTGGGTAATGTATGTCGTAATAAGCTTCGTAATTTTCTGTAATGCGTTGCAGTGTGAAATCAGGTGATTTGTAAGATGCACCAAAGCGTTTAATATCCATATGCCATAAGTCCATGGTTGGTTCACCAGCAACAATCCATTCGGCAACAACTTTACCGATTCCGCCTGCACCTGCGATTCCATGAGCACAAAAACCTGCTGCAACATAAAATCCGCCTACTGATGTTTCACCTAAACAAAACTCATTGTCTGGTGTGAATCCTTCGGGCCCATTAATGAAGTTTTTAATTCCAACTTCAGCCATTTTGGGTACGCGGCGCTGTGAAGCTTCGGCTATGTCGTAAAAGCGATCCCAATCATCGGGTAATAACATTGAGTTGAAGTTTGCTGGGATGTCATCGATTGAATTGTAATCAGCAGACCAAGCTTGAGATTTTCTTTCATATCCACCCATTAATAACCCTGAAACCTCTTGACGGAAATAAATAAGGTTATCTGGGTCCCGAAGTGACGGCAGAAACGGAGCATCTTCTTCCATAAAATTATCTGTAATTAAGTATTGGTGGCTCATAGGAACAATAGGAATGCGAACATCAACCATTCGTCCGATCTGCGGTGCATACATTCCGCCGCAGTTAACAACTACATCACATTCAATTTCACCTTTATCGGTAACAACACTGCTGACTCGCCCATTTTTTGTTTTGATTTCAAGTACTCGTGTGTGTGTAAAAATCTGCACACCGTTTTTTCGTGCGCCGTTGGCAAGTGCCATGGCCAACTGAGATGGATCAACTTGTCCATCTGATGTCATGTAACAAGCACCAACAACACCGTCAAGATCTATAAGTGGAAATAGGTTTTGGGCCTCTTGGGGCGAAATCTCATGTAAGTCGAGCCCGAAGCTCTTGGCCCAACCAATTTGGCGCCTAATCTCCTGCATGCGTTCGGGGGTTGAAGCCAGCTTGATACTGCCGCATTCTCGCCAACTAGGCGGTGTATCTGTGGTTTGAAGTTTTCGATAGAGGTCCACCGAGTGCATGTTCATCAGTGTCAGAGTTGGATCAGCGCGCAGTTGGCCAACTAAACCTGCGCTATGAAAAGTGGACCCACTCGTTAACTCATTGCGGTCTAAAAGAACTACATCTTTTTCACCGAGTTCAGCAAGGTGATAAGCCACAGACGTACCGCCAACGCCTCCACCAATAATGACAATTTTTGCTCGTGTTGGGACTACTGACATGGACACGTGTGAAATGTATCCTGAACTGATGAACGATGCCAGTGCATTGGAAAGTGAGTTTGCTCAGCTCTTCGACAAGGTAGAGCTCTTGCGGACGCGAACCGCCATAAATGAACTCTCGGGTGGTTTAACAAACAGAAACTTCCTTATTGAAACTCCAGATGATAAATATGTTGCGCGAGTTTCTAGTAATTCATCTTCACTTCTTTCCATAGATCGTGGGTCTGAATTCATCAACTCAACTATTGCCGGAAAAGGTAAAGTTGGCGCGCAAGTTTTAGATTATTTGCCCGGCGAAGGGCTTCTGCTTATCTCATACATTAAAGGGAAAACTTTTGAGGCAAGTGATGTCGGTGCAAATCTGGATCGAGTAGCAACTAGCTTGTGCAACTTACACAAACTTGAACCGTTTGATCATGAGTTCAATATGTTTAATACTCAGGAAAATTATCAAAAGATAGTTCGGGAGCATGGATTTAGAATGCCAGATGGTTATTTGGGTTTTGCGCCACAAGTTAATGAGATTAAAAAAGCTTTCGCGGTTTTATTTGAAGGGTTGGTTCCTTGTAATAATGATTTACTTCCAGGCAATTTTATTGATGATGGTGAGAAAATTTGGTTGATTGACTACGAGTATTCAGGAAATAATGACGCCTGTTTTGAGATCGGAAACGTTTGGGCAGAGGCGTTTTTACCCCTTGATGCTCTTGAAGATTTAGTGACGGCGTATTACGGAGAATATCGAGCTGACAAAGTTGCACGTGCTTGGTTATGGGCGCTCATGGCAAAATATGGATGGACACTGTGGGCATCAATTCAAACTTCGGTCTCAGAAATCGACTTTGATTTTTGGCAGTGGGGGATGTCTAAATACGATTTAGCGCAGAGCGAATTTACAGGTGATTACTTCAAGAAAGCATTGGTGCAAGTAACCGAGAAATAAAAAAACCCGCCGCTTTCGCGACGGGCTCTTTTAAGTAAGTATTATTCAGCAGCAACGATGATTGTTGCTGAAGCAACTACGTTGTGACCAAGTGAGATTTTAACCGTGTGGTTTCCAACCTTCTTGATGTGTCCGGGAGTCTTAATCGCGTGGCGATCAATATCCAAACCAACTGCAATCTTGATGGCTGTTGCAACATCTTTATCAGTTACTGAACCGAACAAGACGCCTTTAGCGCCGACCTTTACCTTTGCGGTAATCGTCGCAGCTTCAATCTTTGCCTTAATCTCTTTTGCGTGGTCGATATCGCGTACTTCACGAGCAGAACGCGCGCGGCGAATGCTCTGAATCTGCTTCTCTCCACCTAGTGACCATGCAATTGCGTTTCCGCGAGGCAACAAGAAGTTGCGTGCAAAGCCATCTTTAACAGTTACAACATCTCCAGCAGCGCCGAGGCCTGCAACTTCACGAGTAAGGATGAGTTTCATGAATGATTCCCCTTACTTCGCTGAAGATGTGTAAGGAAGTAGTGCTACTTCACGGCTGTTCTTGACTGCGGTTGCGATCGAGCGTTGGTGCTGTGTGCATGCACCAGTAACGCGGCGAGCGCGGATTTTGCCGCGGTCAGAGATGTACTTGCGAAGAGTCGCGATATCTTTGTAATCGATATATGTGACCTTCTGCTGGCAGAAGCTACAAGGCTTCTTCTTAAACTTCTTATTCAGGGCAGCAGCTTTTGCGCCCTTATTCTTTGGCTCGCGTAGAGCCTTATTATTTCTTGCTCCCATTGTGGTGCTCCTTTTCGGGCCCTAGTTCTTTAGAGATATTTCTTCTTTAAAGTCATTTTTAATTGACTAGGAATGGATGGATAGGTTGATTTAAAACGGAGGCTCGTCGGTTGTTGAGGTTCCCCAACCACCGCCAGCTGCTGGTGTTGATGATGCTGCAGCCCATGGATCTTCGGTAAATGAATCGTTCGCAGCTGGTGCTGAGAATCCGCCACTTGTTCCGCCAGCGCGTTGGGTCTTAGTGACCTTAGCTGTTGCGTTACGTAGTGATGGACCGACTTCATCTACTTCTACCTCAAAGACTGTGCGCTTTTCGCCCTCTTTAGTTTCATAAGAACGTTGCTTCAGTCGACCAGAGAGGATGACACGCATTCCCTTTGTCAGTGACTCGGCAACATTTTCAGCTGCTTGACGCCAGATCTGACACTGTAGAAAAAGACTCTCGCCATCTTTCCACTCATTAGTTTGCTTATCTAAATAGG
>WLMW01000042.1 GCA_009700025.1 Actinomycetota bacterium | reverse complement strand
GAAAAGAAGAAGAGGTTAGAAAAGTGCCAGTACCAAAGCGGAAGACCTCGCGTTCTAAGACGCGTTCACGCCGAAGCCAGTGGAAGACAACTGCTGCCTCTCTTGCAACATGCCCACAATGCCAGCAGCCAAAGTTGCAGCACACTGCATGTCCAACCTGCGGTACATATAACCGTCGCCAGGTATTAGAGGTCTGATCTGAGCTCCATGCTCAATGAGCGATTGGGGGTTGAAATTGAACCCTCACTGCTTGAGTTAGCTTTCACTCACCGTTCATTTGCATATGAATCTACGAGTAAAGAAACTAACGAGCGCCTCGAGTTTTTAGGTGATTCAATATTAGGATTGATTGTTACTGAAGAACTTTATAAACGTTATCCAGAGTTCGATGAAAGTCGCTTATCCCCACTTCGCTCGGGCATTGTAAATATGCGTGCGCTCGCAGATATTGCACGTGAATTGGAATTAGGCAAATACATTCGATTAGGAAAAGGCGAAGAGGTAACTGGTGGGCGAGATAAAAACTCACTCCTCGCCGATGCCCTCGAAGCTCTTATTGGAGCAATTTATTTGCAGTTTGGTTTTGCAACTTGCACAGACATTGTTCGAAAATTAATTGCATCCACACTAGATTCAGCAGTGGCGCGCGGCGCTGGCCTTGATGGAAAAACGGCGCTGCAAGAGTTAGTAGCAGCCCTGAATAAAGGGGTTCCCGAGTATGTTGTAAGTGAAGAAGGTCCGGACCACGATAAGAACTTCACGGCTGTAGCGATGGTGGCTGGAATGGCTATTAGCGAAGGAGCTGGAAAGAGCAAGCGAGAGGCAGAACAGATTGCTGCACGTCTTGCCTATGAATCACTAAAAAACGAGCTGCCCCAGCCTTAAATCCGCTAAAAATGCACTCGCAAGACGATAGGTTTACCGCGTGTATTTGAAGAGCATCACCCTCAAGGGCTTTAAGTCCTTTGCTTCGGCAACTACTTTGCGCCTTGAACCAGGCATAACTTGTGTAGTTGGTCCTAATGGCTCGGGGAAAAGTAACGTTGTTGATGCTCTGACTTGGGTTATGGGAGAGCAAGGCGCAAAGTCGCTTCGCGGCGGCAAGATGGAAGATGTGATTTTTGCTGGCACTAGCGGGCGTGCACCTTTAGGCCGAGCAGAAGTTGCACTCACGATCGACAATTCTGATGGTGCGCTACCAATTGAATATAGTGAAGTAACAATTTCTCGAATACTTTTTCGTAATGGTCAGAGCGAATACCAGATTAATGGTGAAGCATCTCGCTTGTTAGACATTCAGGAACTTTTGAGCGATTCAGGAATTGGTCGCGAGATGCACGTCATTGTTGGCCAAGGTCAACTAGATGCAATATTAATGGCCACTCCCGAAGAGCGACGTGGTTTTATTGAAGAGGCAGCAGGAGTTTTAAAGCACCGAAAACGAAAAGAAAAGGCTCTTCGAAAATTAGATTCAATGCAGACAAATCTTGCTCGAGTTCAAGATTTGACTGTAGAACTTCGACGTCAGCTACGACCATTAGGTAAGCAAGCTGAAGTTGCAAAGAAAGCCACAACAATTCAAGCAGATCTTCGCGATGCGAAATTACGTTTGTTTGCCGATGACTTCATTTCTCTTTCTAAAACACTCGATGCAGAAGTTGCTGACGAAACAGCTTTACGTGATCGCCGAGGAGAAGTTGAAGCAGAAGTTGAATTAATTCGTAGCCGAGAAGAAGCGTTGGATACACAGGCAGCGGTTGAAGGTCCACAATTAATTCAGGCGCAAGAAACATATTATGAATTGAATTCACTTCGTGAAAAATTTCGAGGTACTCAGTCCTTGGCACAAGAGCGTTCTCGTTTTCTTATCGAAGAGGCCGAAGAGGCACGATCTTCAGGACGCGATCCGGAGGCTCTGGAAATTGATGCACAAGCGCTTCGGAATGAAGAGAATGTGCTACGTGAAAATGTTAATCAAGCTAAGCAGCTGCTGACTGATACAACATCGAATTTAGTCAAGAGTGAGCTTGAGTTGAAGATAGATGAAGATAAAATTGCAGCTGCTATGCGGGCTATCGCAGATGCCAGAGAGGGTACTGCACGCCAAGAAGGACATATTAAATCGCTTCAGGCAAGACTAGAAGCGATTTCAGAAGAGATTGATCGCTTAGTCCGCGCACGCGATGAAGCGCAGATGCGCGTTGAGAGTGCGCAACGGGAGTACTCGGCACATGAACTCGATATCGCTGCCGCTGATACCGGTGAAAGAGGGCTCGACACCCAATTTGAAAATACAAAAAATGCACTAGAGTTTTCGAAAACAAAATTACAAGAACTGATTGAGGCAGAACGCTTAGCTGACCGCGAACGAAATTCAATCGAATCTAAAATCGAAGCAATGAAATTGACATCTCAAAACCGAGATGGTGCATCAGCGCTCATTCAAAATTCACATGGAGTTCATATTCTTGGGTCGATTGCTAGTCTTATTGAAATTGATTCTGGGTGGGAGATTGCTGCTGCAGCAGCTTTTGGCCGGTTGGCTGATGCCATTGTTGTTCAAGATTTAGCATCAGCGGTGACCGCGTTGACAACATTACGTCGTGAGAATTTAGGGCAGGCTGATGTTTTAGTCTATGACGAGAATTCTCAATCCCAATCCTCAATTCCGTCAGGCTTAACATCTCTAGCATCACACGTACGTTCTAGGTCGATCTCGAACCTCGTTTCAGCACTGCTTGAAAATATCGTAGTTGCAGACTCTGCTCGTGACGCAGAAGCTATTTTGCGCACGTATTCTGATGTAACTGTGGTCACTCGTGAGGGTGATGTTCTCAATCGTCATCGTGCTCGGGGAGGATCTCAATCTTCTTCGTCATTGATTGAAATTAATGCGCTAATTGCGGAATTAGAGATAAAACATGCAGAGATTGCACACACATGCGATCGATTAAGATTTGAAATATCAACACAAAATACTGAGGTTTCCAGGTCTCAGAGTGATTATGATTTTGCACTTTCAAAGCTCAACGAATCAGATGCACGCATAGGTGCGCTTACCGAACAACTCGCAGTTTCTGGTCAGAATATGAAGTCTGCAATGGCCGAGGTTGAGCGTTTGATTTCAAATATTACTGAAGCAGATTCCGCAAAATCTCGTGATGAGGCTGAACTAGTCATTGCTCAGAATCAACTTAATCAGCAAGGAGCGATAGCAGAACCAGATCACACCGCTGCTGAGAATCTGCGAAATGCAGTTTCAAACGCACGTACGGCTGAAGTGGAAGCTAGGCTTGCGGTTCGCACCATCGAAGAGCGAGTCACCTCTGTTGCTGCTCGAGCATTAGCTCTAGAAGATGCTGCGCGTAACGAGCGCGAAGCATCAGAACGCGCAGTCATTCGCCGAGGAGCTAGAGCACGTGCCGCTGTAATTTCACAAGCTGTTGCTGAGGCTGCTTATGAAGTCCTCATCCATCTTGAACGTTCAATTTCCAAGGCTTCCATAGAGCGGGCTCGCTTAGAAGAATCTCGCGTACGTCGCGAAGGGGAAACACTCACGGTTCGTACGCGTGGCCGTGAATTAGCGACTGAACTCGAAGCCCTTACATCGAGCGTTCACCGTGATGAAATTGCTCGGGCAGAGCAGCGCATGCGTATTGAATCTCTTGAAAATAAAATGGCTGAAGAGTTTGGAATTGATACACAGACACTTGTCTCTGAATATGGTCCTGAAAATGATGTACCAACTTTCTTTGAAAATGAAGCGGGTGAAATTGTTACAACTGAATTGATTCCTTATCGTCGAGATCAGCAGGAAAAACGCCTTGCGTCGGCCGAGAGGTCGCTTAATTTATTAGGAAAGATCAATCCGCTGGCACTTGAAGAGTATTCATCACTTGAAGAGCGCCTTAAGTTTTTAGCCGACCAGTTAGAAGATTTAAAGAACACTAAAAAAGATCTTCTCGATATCATTAAAGAAGTTGACGATAGAGTTCAAACTATTTTCATGGACGCCTTCGTTGAAACGGCGCACCATTTTGAAGATATATTCGCACGTTTGTTCCCAGGGGGCGATGGGCGTTTAATCTTGGTGGATCCAGATAATCCACTAACCAGTGGTGTTGATGTGGAAGCTCGCCCACCTGGTAAGCGAATTAAGCGTCTGTCCCTTTTATCAGGTGGAGAAAAATCCCTCACGGCGGTTGCCATGCTTGTTGCCATTTTCAAAGCTCGTCCTAGCCCGTTCTATGTTCTTGATGAAGTTGAAGCTGCACTCGATGATACAAACCTCGGGAGATTATTAGGAATCCTCGAAGAACTTCGCGCGAGTTCACAGCTCATTATCATTACGCACCAAAAACGAACAATGGAGATTGCTGATGCGCTCTATGGCGTGACCATGCGCGGAGATGGTGTGACAGAGGTAATCTCACAACGTCTTCGTGAATCTGATACAAATTAAGAAGTTGCACTATGGGTCTTTTCAGTAAATTCATTGCGAAAATAAAGGGTGAAAATTCTTTTACACCAGCAGATTGGCAAGAGTTAGAAAGTGAACTTCTAGCCTCAGATATTGGTCCCACCCTCACACGATCACTTCTTGAATCGGCTCGCAGGGTCAAAAGTGAAAATGCGCAAGAGGCACTTAAGCAAACGCTTACATCCCATTTGTCCACGCAATCTCGTGCCTCAATTGCAAATCCCGATGGCATGACAGTGGTAATGGTTGTTGGTGTTAATGGAACGGGCAAAACGACTTCAGTAGCAAAGTTGGCTAGTAGGATAAAAAATTCAGGTTCATCGGTTGTAGTTGCCGCCGGAGATACTTTCCGTGCCGCGGCTGTAGAACAGTTACAGACCTGGGGCACTAGAATCAATGTTACGGTCGTTTCGGGCAAGCCAAATGGTGATCCAGCATCTGTAGCCTTCGATGCTGCAAAGCGAGCGGCGCAATCACAGGCACAGTTTTTGATTATTGATACTGCGGGACGTCTTCATAATAAAAGTGACCTCATGGATGAGTTAGAAAAAGTAAAGCGCGTAGTCGAAAAAATTTCACCGGTCAATGAGGTACTTTTGACAATAGATGCGACCACTGGCCAAAATGGAATGGCACAAGCCAAGTTATTCTCTGAAAGCGTCAATGTCACTGGCATTATTCTTACTAAGTTAGATGGAAGCGCTCGGGGTGGAATCGCCCTTGCCATAGAAAATGAACTAAATATTCCCATTAAGTGGATAGGAACAGGTGAGTCAGAGTCAGATTTTTCGGCTTTTGATGCCGGTGAGTACATAGAAGGCCTATTGACGTAACCTAGATTTAACACAAGCCAGGTTTTTGCAACTTTCCTGAAACGCCTTTGAGCATCACTTGTAACTCGTCCAGGGCATCTTTGCGCCATCTCAAAGGCGAGAACTATTGTAGTTATTACTTGAAAGATGGCTCTCATGACCGAAACAGTTTTGAATTCTGGCGATACCGCTTGGATGTTAGCTAGCACCGCTCTCGTACTACTTATGACTCCTGGACTCGCATTCTTTTATGGAGGAATGGTTCGTACTAAGAGCGTACTAAATATGATGATGATGTCGTTTATTACAATTGGCATCGTAAGTGTTCTATGGGTCATTTATGGCTTTGAACTCGCTTTTGGAAGTAAAGCAAATTCACCGTGGTATGGGAATATTTCGTTCTCTGGTTTAGGTGGAATGGTCAACGACTTCACAAATAATGGTGGTATCTATCCAATACCTGTCTTGGTTTTTGCCGCATTCCAATTAATGTTTGCAATTATTACCCCGGCACTTATTTCAGGTGCAATTGCTGATCGAACTAAATTTGTTTCGTGGGCGGTTTTCGTCACAATCTGGTCCACCATTGTTTACTTCCCAGTTGCACACTGGGTATTTGCCTTTGGAAATAAAGTTGGCGATACCGTTACAGGTACTGGTTATCTAGCGGGTAAAGGCCTTGAAGATTTTGCTGGCGGCACTGCGGTGCACATCAATGCCGGTGCGGCAGGTTTGGCGCTAGCAATCGTTCTAGGAAAGCGAGTGGGTTGGCGTAAAGAATCAATGCGTCCGCATTCATTGCCACTCGTACTGCTTGGCTCGGGCTTGTTGTGGTTTGGTTGGTTTGGTTTCAACGCTGGATCCGCATTAGCTGCGAATGGAATTGCTGGCCTTGCATTCATGAACACTCAAGTAGCAACGGCTGCAGCACTTCTAGGGTGGTTACTAGTGGAGAAAATTCGTAACGGTCATGCGACATCATTAGGTGCTGCATCCGGTGCAGTAGCCGGACTTGTTGCAATTACGCCAGCCTGTGCTTTCGTCGCACCATGGGCCGCAGTTGTTATTGGTTTCCTTGCAGGTATTTTCTGCGCGCTAGCAGTTGGACTCAAGTACCGCTTTGGTTTTGATGATTCACTCGATGTTGTGGGAGTTCACTTAGTTGGTGGAATTTGGGGCTCGTTATCTATCGGCATCTTTGGCACACACGTTGTTAATAGCATAGGACTTGATGGACTTCTCTATGGTGGAGGGAGTGCCCTTCTTGCAAAGCAAGCACTAGGAGTCGGATTGGTAGCCCTGTATTCATTTGTTGTCACTTTAATCCTAGGATTTGTCATCGAAAAAACAATTGGTTTCCGGATTAAGGTAGATCAAGAAGTAGAAGGTATTGATCTGAATGAACATGCTGAAACTGCATATGAAATGTCTAGCTCATCACGAGGAGGTTCCTTCTAATGAAACTTATTACAGCAATCCTTAAACCATTTAAGTTAGAAGATGTTAAAAATGCCCTGCAAGCTCATGGTGTAACGGGCATGACGGTTTCGGAGGCAAGTGGCTTTGGTCGGCAAAAGGGTCACACTGAGGTCTATCGCGGTGCTGAATACACCGTCGACCTAGTGCCTAAGGTTCGCCTTGAAGTACTTGCCGATGATGCAGATGCAGAGTCAGTTGTCGAGGTCATTGTTAAGGCAGCATCCACAGGGTCAATTGGTGATGGCAAGGTTTGGACAACACCAGTAGACCAAGTAGTTCGTGTACGTACGGGCGAACGTGGGCCTGATGCAATCTAAGATGTAACACATGGGAACACGTGAGAGAAGAGAACGATCGAACGAGAGTGATCGTTCTCTTCTCTCACTTTTTTACGCCAGCGCGAAAGAACATTTAGGAATTGAAGGTGATAAAGGCGTCGCTGTTTCTGCCGTCGGCGGTTATGGTCGTGGGGAGTTATCGCCAGGATCAGATCTAGATATTCTCATTTTACATCAGGGGCAATTTAGCTCTAATCAACTTGCAGCATTTGTAAATGCTTTGTTGTACCCGTTATGGGATTCAAAGGCAGTTGACCATGCAGTCCGCACTCGTGTAGAGACCTACAGAATTTCACAGACCGACATCAAAGTTGCGCTGGGTTTATTGGATATTAGGCTAGTCGCAGGCGATCCAGATCTTGTCGCCGGCGTGCAACGTGACAGTATTGAAAGTTGGCACAAGAATTCACGAGCTCGATTGCCAGAGCTAAGAGAGTCAATGAGTGCGCGCTATGAACGTGCAGGAGAACTTGCTTATCTCTTAGAGCCTGACATAAAAGAGGCTCGTGGAGGTCTGCGCGACATAAGTGCGCTCAGGGCTATTGCCTTATCGGGCGCCATTCAAGTTCCTCTAGAGCGAATAAGTTGGGCTGAATCAACTTTAAATAACTTACGTGAAACTTTGCACATCGTTACTGGTCGAAATAAAGATCGTCTGCTTTTTCAAGAGCAGGACAAAGTTGCTGCAGCACTTGGCTATGAAGATGCAGATGCAATGATGAGTGAAGTTGCGCGGGCTGCTCGTTTGGTTGATTACTTACTTGATTACACATGGCACTTGCTCGATCACAAGGCGCGCGATGGTTTCGGTAGATTCCTGCGCAGACCACGAACCGTTTCAGTAGCCCATAACATCAGTGTCAGTAGTAATGAAATTGTCATTGATCCACTGATATCTATTGTAAATGATCCAATCATCGGACTTCGCGCTGCCGCAAAGTCGGCACAATTGGGTTTACCGATATCTCTCGAGAGCTGCGCAGTTATTTCTGCTTCGCTCAAAGATGGATCTGGGAC
This sequence comes from Actinomycetota bacterium, assembly GCA_009700025.1. Classification (GTDB taxonomy): domain Bacteria; phylum Actinomycetota; class Actinomycetes; order Nanopelagicales; family Nanopelagicaceae; genus Planktophila. The sequence goes on along the minus strand of WLMW01000042.1, from coordinate 6,510 downwards.
GATTCCCACACCATGGCCGCGGGAGGCAAGAGAGAATTTGATAGCACTCATCGGTGCGGGGGAGTCCATGGTTCGAATCTTTGAAACTCTCGATCAAGAAGAAATTATTTTTGGCTGGATTCCTGAGTGGAGACCTCTTCGATCACTTGCGCAACGAAATGCACTTCATCGACACACCGTTGACCGCCATATGGTGGAAACTGCCGTGCACGCGGCAAAACTAACGCGCAAAGTACATCGCCCCGACTTACTTCTTTTTGCTGCCCTTTTTCATGACATTGGAAAAGGCAGCGAAGAGGATCACTCGATTCGTGGTGAGCGCTTGATTGCCCCACTTGCGGTTCGTATTGGATTTTCAGAGGGAGATGTAAAGACCTTACAAATTTTGGTTAAGCATCACCTTCTTTTGTCAGCAACGGCAACTAGGCGAGATTTAGATGATCCTGCAACAATTGCTTCAATTATTGAAGTAATTCCAGATTTAAATACACTCGAACTTTTACACGCACTCAGTGTTGCAGATGGTGAGGCCACAGGCAGTGCAGGTTGGAGTGATTGGAAGGCATCGTTAGTTAGTGATTTAGTGCAACGGGTTCGCCGAACAATGTCGGGCTCAATGGTTGCAGCTCAACCAGCTTTGTCGGATGAACAGATTCGATTGGCCGAGAATGCGACTTTAACGGTCACGCTTGAGCCACATTCAAGTGGCTATTCAATTGAAATCGTTTCCCCTGATAAGCCTGGACTGCTCTCATTAGTCGCAGGTGTATTGAGTACGGCTCGTTTAGATGTTAAATCTGCACGGACGAAATCTCATGGACCTTCTGCAGTCATGTATTGGATTGTTTCGCCCGAGCCACATGCACAAGAAATTACACAAATAGGTTTGCACAATGAGATTGCAAAAGCATATGAAGACTCAGCGCATATTGAGGAACGTTTATTGGCTCGCGCAAAGGCTTATGCGTCTATTCCAAATATTCCAGTGCCCGCGCCAGAGGTAGTTTTCTTTAATGATGCTGCAACAGATGCAACAGTTATTGAAGTTCGAAGTCATGACCGACCAGGTCTTCTCTTTAGAATCGGCTCAGCAATTACCCATGCCAAGGTGGATATTCGCTCAGCAATTGTTACGACATTAGGGGCAGAAGCCATCGATACTCTCTATGTTACTGAACTTTTTGGTGGGCCTCTAAGTGATGAACGTGCGAAAGAAGTCACGTCACAGTTACGTCTTGCCTTGAAGTAGTCTTATCCCACTATGTTTGACTCACTGTCCGCACGTTTTACTTCGGCATTCTCGTCGCTTCGATCTCGCGGAAAGATCTCTGCAGCAGACCTCGATTCGACATATGCCGAAATTAAGCAGGCACTTCTTGAATCTGACGTTGCTTTAGAAGTTGTAGAAGCCTTCATTGCTGAAGTTTCTGAAAAATCAAATCAAGCTCTCTCTACAATTCAATCGGGCTCTAATCAAGCAAATGCAATCTTTGATGTCGTTAACTCATCACTTGTAGAGATTCTTGGCGGGGCTGCCCGCAGGGTGAGATTTTCAAAAAACCCACCTACCGTGATTATGTTGGCAGGTTTGCAAGGTGCAGGTAAAACTACCCTTGCCGGAAAGTTAGCGAAGTTCTACGCAGACCAAGGGAATACTCCACTCTTAGTTGCAGCTGATCTTCAGAGACCAAATGCAGTTACACAGTTACAAGTAGTGGGAGAAAGTATTAACGTTCCAGTTTTCGCCCCAGAACCAGGAAATGGCGTTGGAGATCCAGTAAAAACAGCGAAAGCTGGTGTGGAGTTCGCAAAATCTAAGCAGTACAACATGGTGATTGTTGATACCGCAGGTCGTTTAGGAATCGATGCAGATCTAATGAAAGAAGCATCTGATATTCGTGATGCGGTTAAACCTGATGAAATTTTATTTGTTGTAGATGCCATGATTGGCCAAGATGCAGTTCGTACATCTCAAGCATTCTTAAACGGAGTTGGCTTCGATGGGGTAGTACTTACAAAGCTTGATGGCGATGCGCGTGGTGGAGCAGCACTTTCTATCGCATCTCTTACGAAGCGACCAATCATGTTTGCCTCAACTGGCGAAAAACTCTCTGATTTTGATATTTTCTATCCCGAACGAATGGCCTCTCGAATTCTTGGAATGGGAGATGTTGCCACTTTAGCTGAGCAAGCAAAGAAAGCTTTTGATTCTGACAAGTCTGCAAAACTTGAAGCCAAGTTTGCCAGCGGAGAAGATTTCACACTTGAAGATTTCTTGGATCAACTCAGTGCAATGTCAAAGATGGGTTCTATGTCCAAGTTGATGGGAATGCTTCCAGGTGGCGGACAAATGAAGCAGTTAACCAAAGGCGCTAATTTTGATGAAAGCGAGATCGTGCGCACAAAGGCCATCATTCAGTCCATGACGCCACGAGAGCGGCAAGAGCCAAAAGTTCTCAATGGTTCGCGTCGTGCACGAATAGCTCTTGGCGCAGGTCTTAAAGTTTCGGATGTAAATAACCTTGTTGATCGTTTCAGCGCCGCCCAAAAAATGATGCGACAAATCCGCAATGGCGGTGTTCCTGCTGGCATGGCCGGGATGGGAATGCCCGCCATGGCACCCAAACCCGCCAATATTCCGCCCAAGAAGAAGTCCAAGTCAGGTAACCCAGCTAAACGCGCCCTTGAGGAGTCTCAATAGGCGATTTCGCGTATCAGCGGCTTAGATGGCAGAATAAGCACCCTGTTGAAGGGGCCCTCTACCCCCGAACAACATCCAAACAACCGATAGTCGAATTGCTTCACCACGCACCCCGCTGTGGAGAAAAGATTTAGACGCACATAAACAGGAGACACATTTCTTGGCTACAAAAATTCGTTTAATGCGCATGGGCAAGATCCGCACACCATTTTTCCGCGTTGTTGTCACCGACTCTCGCAAAGCCCGTAACGGTCTTTCAATTGAAGAGATCGGTCGTTATGTTCCAGGACAAGAGCCATCACTTATTGAGATTAATTCAGAGCGTGCTCTGTATTGGCTTGGAGTAGGTGCGCAACCTTCAGAGGCTGTAGAGGCACTGTTGAAGGTCACTGGAGATTGGCAGAAGCACAAAGGTCTACCAGGAACCGAAGGAACACTTCGCGTTGCAGCTCCAAAGGTTGGTAAGCACGTTGCCTATGAAGCTGCAGTAAAGAATGCAATGGATGAGCCTAAAGAAGGCGCAACAACTCTAAAGAAGAAGGCACAAGAGCGTCTTGCAGCTATTGCAAACCCAGTCGAAGAAATTGAGCCAGTGGCCGAACCAATCGCAGTTGATGCGGTGTCCGAGGCTCCAGCTGAAGAAGTGACTTCAGAAGTTGTGGTTGAAACTCCAACTGAAGAAGCGGCTGCTGAATAATTATGATGGATGAGGCCCTCGAGCATTTAGTAAAGGGAATCGTAGATAATCCTGACGACGTTGTTGTTTCTGAAAAGACTCATCGTCGCGGGACAACTTTAGAGGTTCGAGTCAACCCAGAAGACATCGGCAAAGTTATTGGACGCAATGGTCGCACTGCGAAAGCTTTGCGAACCGTTGTTAGCGCGCTCGCAGGTCGCACTGTTCGTGTTGATCTAGTTGAGACCGACGAACCTAACTAAGTAAACATACAGCCATGCGATTACTCGTAGGGCGAATTGGTCGAGCCCACGGAATTCTCGGTGAAGCAACGATTGAAGTGCGCACTGATGATCCAGATGCTCGATTTGCCATCGGACAAAAACTGCAAACTGATGGGCATGGCGATTTAACAATTACCTCGGGTCGCGTACACAACGGAATCTTGTTACTTGGTTTTGCTGGTTTCAGTGATAGAAATCAGATTGAAAAGCTTCGTAACACACTCCTTTATGCCCAGGTCGATATTAATGAAGTGCGTGAAGATGAGGACGACTATCACGTGTTGCAGATCATCGGTTGCCAAGCATTCCTTGAGGATGAAACGCTATTTGGTGAAGTTACCGATGTCATTAATTTACCTGGTCAAGACCTACTTGCAATAAAAACTACATCCGGTGAGGCATTAATTCCATTTGTGCGCCAACTCGTGCCCGTAGTTGATGTTAAGAATAGGCGACTAGTAGTAGTACCTCCAGAACTAAATGGAGTGGTGCAATGAAAATTGATGCCGTAACAATATTTCCAGATTATTTTGCCCCTCTACAGCTTTCACTTCTAGGCAAAGCGAGCGATGCTGGAATTGTGAATTTTCAGATTCATGACTTGCGCAGCTTTGCAAGTAACAATCACCATGCAGTTGATGACACACCTTATGGTGGTGGCGCAGGAATGGTTATGCTTCCTGAAATTTGGGGTTTAGCACTCGACCCATTGCTGGAAAACGATACAGATTTGATTATCTTGACTCCAGCTGGAAAACGTTTTGACCAAAAAATGGCAGCTAAATTCTCTCAAAGTACACACTTAGTTTTTGCATGTGGTCGCTATGAAGGCATCGATGACCGAGTTCGTCAGCATTATCAAAGAGAACAGTACGCTTCGCGAAATATCCGAGTACATGAAGTCTCCATTGGTGATTATGTTTTAGGTGGGGGAGAAGTAGCATCGCTGGTGATGATTGAAGCGATCACTCGACTGATACCAGGAGTGCTAGGAAATCCCGATTCTCTGAGTGAAGAATCACACAATGAAGATGGCTACCTTGAGTACCCTAACTTCACAAAACCAGCCATTTGGCGCGATATTGCGGTTCCGGAAATTCTTTTAAGTGGCAATCATGGTGAAATCGCTAAGTGGCGCGCCAACGAAGCAGCAAAACGGGCCGAGAAGAATTTATAACTCGCGAGTAATGCCATATCTACCGTAGCGTTACGGGTATGACTTCAGATGCTGCAGCGATTCAAGCACGATTAATTCGCGATCTCGAACCCGTTGTAGCTGTTGAGCTCGAACGTCATTTAGGTGTTCAAAAAAACTGGTACCCACATGAATATGTTCCCTGGTCAGAAGGTCGTGATTTTGCTGGGCCTTTGAATGGTGATGCGTGGGAAGCTAAAGATTCACGACTAACACCAGTTGCTCAGGATTCGTTAGTGCTAAATCTTTTAACTGAAGATAATCTTCCGAGCTATCACACCGAAATTGCGATATCAATGGGTCGAGATGGCGCTTGGGGAACTTGGATTGAACGGTGGACGGCAGAGGAAGCTCGACACAGCATAGTTATTCGCGATTATCTAATGGCAACGCGCGGTGTTGATCCATACGAGCTTGAAGATTTGCGCATGGCGCACATGTCGCTCGGATATCAAACTCCCTATGAAAACGATATGTTGCACACCATTGCGTATGTATCATTTCAAGAGTTAGCTACCAGAATTTCTCACCGTAACACCGGCAAAATTTCAGATGATCCTATTGCTGAAAGCATGATGCAGCGGATCGCTTTGGATGAAAATCTCCACATGCTTTTCTATCGAAATACTTTAGGCGCAGCACTTGAGATGGAACCCAATGCAACGATGCGCGCGATCACGGATGTAGTAACAAACTTTGGAATGCCAGGAGCAAACATGCCAGGCTTTGGTCGAAAAGCTGTTCAGATTGCACTTGCAGGTATTTATGACATGCAGCAGCACTTGGATGAGGTAATTGCGCCAGTCTTGCGGGCATGGAAAGTTTTCGAGCGTACTGATTTAACTGGAGATGGTCTCAAAGCCCGCGAAGATCTATCAGCATTTCTTGCCAAAACTGGCGAAGAAGCCAACCGCTTTAATGAAAAACGTGAAGTTTATTTTGAACGTTTGATTGCGCGTGGTCAAGAACCGCTACGAATCATCAAGTAATCTTGCGCCATGAAAAAGCACGTCATTTTTATTGAGCACGACCATGTCAGCGCAGGCGGTCCTATCTGGGCACAGTTTGAACGTCGCGGTTATGAGATAACTAGATTTATTATCGTAGATGAAGAAAATGCTAAAACTCCCAATGTGACACCAGAGTGGCCGAATTTGCTCTCATTTGATGTAGTCGTTGTGATGGGCGCACCATATGCCGCATACGATGACGAGCGCATTGGTAACTGGTTGTTGCCAGAAGTGGAAAAGATGCGAGAGGTACATAACGCTGGAATTCCCGTCATGGGAATCTGTTTCGGTGGACAGCTAATGTCACGTGTATTAGGCGGTACGGTCTCGCGATCTCCACGCGCTGAACTTGGTTGGTTTGAAATCCAAAGTGATGATGAGAGTTTTATTCCTCGTGGGCCTTGGTTTCAATATCACTGGGATAGATTCACTTTTCCACCGGGGGCACAAGAGATTGCCCGCAACGAATTGTGCGCTCAGGCTTATGTTTTTGGTCGCACTCTTGGAATGCAGTTTCACCCTGAAATCGATTCACAAGTCTTGGATATGTGGCTGGCTATGGATGGCGGATGTGCAGAAGTGGAGTCTGAAGGCGTTAATGTCGAGGAACTGCGTGCGCAGACTAAGCGACTAGAGCAAGAAAG
>WLMW01000041.1 GCA_009700025.1 Actinomycetota bacterium | reverse complement strand
ATCTTTGATTCCAGCTCTAATCTCTAAACCGATTAGAAAGAAGAAAACCGCGATCAGTAAATCAAGTAGCATGTCAGAAATCTACTGCATGAATAAAGCAAAAACCCCGCCATTCATTGACGGGGTTTTTGTAATAGATGGTTTAGATGTCGTAATAGAGCTCAAATTCAGCTGGGTGTGGACGTAAACGCACATAATCAACTTCTTGCTTGCGCTTGAAATCGATCCATGTATCGATGAGATCCTTAGCGAATACCCCGCCCTTTGTTAGGAAATCATTGTCCTTTTCTAGATTGTTAAGAACCTCATCAAGTGAACCAGGAACCTGAGGAATTGATGCCGCCTCTTCACCCTCTAGTTCGTAGAGATCCTTATCAACTGGGGCAGGTGGTTCAATCTTGTTCAAAATTCCATCGAGACCAGCCATGAGCATCGCTGCAAATGCTAGATATGGATTCGATGAAGGATCTGGGCAACGGAACTCGATGCGCTTTGCCTTTGGATTTGATCCAGTAATTGGGATACGGATACAGGCAGAACGGTTACGCGCTGAGTAAACAAGGTTTACAGGTGCTTCATACCCTGGAACTAAACGACGGTATGAGTTAACCGTTGGATTTGTAAATGCTAGAAGAGATGGTGCGTGCTTTAACAGACCGCCGATGTACCAGCGGGCCATGTCAGAGAGATCGCCGTAAGTGCCTGCTTCAAAGAACAGTGGCTTTCCATCTTTCCATAGTGATTGGTGAACGTGCATGCCTGAACCATTGTCTCCAAAGAGTGGCTTTGGCATAAACGTTGCTGTCTTTCCACCTTGCCATGCAGTGTTACGAATAACGTACTTGAACTTCATTACATCATCGCCTGCAGTTAAAATGTCAGTGAAACGGTAGTTGATTTCCATCTGACCAGCAGTTCCAACTTCGTGGTGTGAGCGCTCAACAAGAAGACCAACCTTGCCAAGTTGCATAACCATCTCATCGCGTAAATCTGCGAATTGATCTGTTGGAGAAACTGGGAAGTATCCACCCTTTACGCGTGTGCGATAACCACGGTTGGGTGTTCCATCAGCATCGTATTCAACGCCAGTGTTCCATGCGCCTTCATATGATTCTATTTCATGAACAGCCGAATTAATTCCAGTCTTGAAACGCACGCTATCGAAAACATAGAACTCAGCTTCAGGTGCAAAGAAAGCAGTGTCTGCAATTCCAAGTGAGCGCATGTAGTCAACGGCCTTTGCCACAACTCCACGGGGATCACGACTGTATGGTGTGTTATCTACTGGATTGTGTACGGAGAAAATAATAATTAGAGTTTTTTCTTTACGATACGGATCCATGTAAGCAGACTCTGGAACTGGTAAGAGTTTCATATCTGATTCATTGATTGACTGAAACCCACGGATAGACGAACCATCAAACATCAAGCCATCTGTAAATACCGCTTCGTCAAATGATTCAACAGGAACGTTAAAGTGATGTTGAATACCAGGTAGATCTGTGAAGCGGACATCAACAAGCTTGACATCCTCCTTCTTTATATATGCAAAGATTTCAGTTGCGTTTTTAAACATGCTTCTCCCAATTCACATGGATACAAAAACCGTGTATCAGTGCAGATTTTCTCGACTTTGAGCCCTCTGCCTCTGGTGCTAAGAATAAGTCGCTTACGGCACAATGGCCTAACCCGTCTGTTACAGCCATGTTAAGAATTTTGACCCCGTAGGCTAGGGGTATGGATAATTCTCGTCAGGATGTAAAGCTGGGTCGCCGCTTGGCCGCAATCACTCTGGACTGGCTCGCCTGTTATGCCATCGTTGCAGCTCTTTCGGGCGGAATCGGACAGATGGTGCCCAATCGGTCACCGCTGATCCTGGGTGTGTTTTTTACAGAGGTTGCAGTTCTTACTGCCCTTACCGGAGCATCTCTTGGCCAAAAGATTTTCGGCCTAAGGGTGGTTCGTTTCAATGATGGGGGACCAGTAACTCCAATGCAGGCATTAATTCGCACAATATTTTTAGTTATCGTTGTAACGGCAGTGACGTATGACGAAAACGGCCGTGGAATTCATGAGCGACTCAGCAAAAGCGTTTTGAGGCGGAGTTAAACCTTTAACGAATCTTTGGTGCGCGCGTTGGCATTGGGCCTTTTGGTATCGGCATAGAAAGACCACCGACAGCTTTTAAGCGGGCTCGAACTTCACGCATTTGGTGGGCGGTTAATTTCTTAGGCATCTTTTGCAAATGTTTTTGTAGTTTTCGCAATGAGACTTGGCCTTTTTCATCTCCAACTACAACTATGGCGATTGGCACTCCTGGTGCAAAGCGCTCAGTCTTTTTGCGCTCTTCAATAAGCATTTGATTAACCGCGTTTGATCCTTCGCCAGTAAGTACGATTCCAGCTCGTCCAACACTGCGGTGCACCATGTCTTGATTCTTCGCGACCGCAACTGCGGGTGTAGTTGTCCAGCCTTTACGAATCGCCATTAATACGCTCGCCCCAGCACCCATCTGACCCTCAATAGATGAGTATGCCGCGGTGCCTGCTTGACGTGTGAAGAATAGAAGTGAGGTCAATAAAGAGATTGGTAAGAAAATAAATCCAAAATAAACAGGATGATCAATAGCCAAACCAATTGAGATTCCGATTACCCATGTGGCAATAAAAATTGCAGCCAGTGCAATAGAGATCCAAGGTTTTACAGATTTCGTAACTTTATAGGCATCACGAAATGTTTGAAAACGTGGACTCTTAATCTTCTTTTCTTTAGCTTTTTTCTTGAACATGTTCATTAGTTTAGTGGGGCTGGAGCTGTTCCACCAAGACGAACTGGTGCCCACCGTTGCCCCACATGGCTATCAGGGTATTTTTCCTGAACGGTTCGTAGCATTTCCATGAGTGTTGTACGCAAATGGGCTTCTGCCAGTTCCAAATCTTGACCACGTTCATAGGTAATGGGAAGTCCGAAGACGACTGTTACAGGGAATTTATTGTGACGTAGATTTCGCTTCACGCCTTTTGTCCAAATTCTCTGACTGCCCCAAATAATCGTGGGGATTATCGGTACTCCTGCTCCCATTGCGAGTCGAACGGCACCGGATTTCAATCCCTTGATTTCAAAACTTGTTGAAACTGTTCCCTCAGGAAATATTCCAATTATTTCTCCAGATTTCAAAGCGCGCAAAGCGGCTACGAATGAGGCTGCACCATTTTCTCGGTCAACATTTATGTGGTGCATACCACGCATTAAAGGTCCGGCAATTTTATTAGCGAAAACTTCTTTTTTTGCCATGAATCGCACATAACGCTGCGCCGGTAAAGCTGCAGTTCCTGTGATCGCAAAGTCCAAATAACTCACATGGTTAATAGCGAGAATTGCTCCACCTTTTCGGGGGATATTTTCCTCACCTTGAAAATCGAAACGAAGTCCTAGGTACTTCCAAAATGTCTTGATTACTGCAATGACTGGAGGATATACAAGATCAGCCACGTGAGGCCTTTGCCAACATCGCCTGCTTATAGAGACGACCAGCACGGTAACTTGAGCGGACCAGAGGACCACTCATTACTCCAAGGAATCCAACTTCCTTTGCCTCATCGGCTAGCTCAACGAACTCTTCAGGTTTGACCCAACGCATTACTGGATGATGTCGATTTGTAGGTCTTAGATATTGGGTAATGGTAATTAAATCGCAACCAGCACTGCGTAAATCTATAAGTGCCTGTGATACCTCTTCACGTGTTTCGCCTAAACCTAAAATTAGGTTGGACTTTGTTATCAAGCCAAAATCTCTAGCCATGCTTAAGACTCTTAGCGATTTCTCGTAAGTAAATGCCGGTCGAATCTCTTTGAAAATACGGGGGACTGTCTCTAAATTGTGAGCAAAAACTTCTGGTTGAGTAGAAAAAATCTCATTGAGTAATTCGCCCTTTGCATGGAAATCTGGCGCAAGCATTTCAACTCCACAACCCGGATTGAGTAAATGAACTTGGCGAATAGTTTCGGCATAGAGCCATGCGCCTTCATCTGGTAAATCATCTCGTGTGACTCCAGTAATTGTGGCATAGGCAAGACCCATGGACTTAACTGATTGCGCAACTTTTCGTGGCTCTTCACGATCGAGGGCATCGGGTTTTCCAGTATCAATATTGCAAAAATCACAACGCCTTGTGCATTTGTCTCCACCAATTAAAAATGTGGCTTCTTTGTCTTCCCAGCATTCAAAAATATTTGGACAGGCAGCTTCTTGGCAGACCGTATGTAGTCCCTCAGTTTTCACAAGTGAGCGAAGCCGGGTGTACTCAGGCCCCATATTTGCGCGCGTCTTAATCCATTCAGGTTTGCGTTCGATAGGCACTTCGGCATTTCGTGCCTCGATTCGAATCATTTTACGACCCTCGGGTGCAATGCTCATATGCTCACTCGCTTCAGGGATTCGAATAGATGGCGTTCGACAATAGGAGTTACTTCATCAATGTTAATCGTTCGTCCTAACTCTTTCTCAATTGAGGTTACGCCTACATCTGGGATTCCGCAAGGAACTATTTGTTCAAATGCAGATAGATCAGGGCTCACATTCAACGCAAAACCATGCATCGTTACACCTTTAGCTACACGAATTCCGATAGCGGCAATCTTGCGGTCGCCCTTGTCGTCTCGTATCCATACTCCAGATCGGCCAGCTGAGCATTCGGCTTTAATTCCAAGTTCTGCACAAACGGCGATGAGACCGAATTCAATCTCGCGGACGAAGCCAACTAATTCGGTTGGTTTTGCCAAACGGACTATTGGATAACCAACAAGTTGTCCAGGTCCGTGCCAGGTGATTCGACCGCCGCGATCAACATCTATGACAGGAGTTCCATCCTGAGGTCTTTCGGATTCATCGGTTCTGCGCCCGGCGGTGTAGACAGAAGGGTGTTGGAGAAGCAGCAACGTGTTAGGTCTAATCATGTCTACTACTTCTTGATGAATTGCTCGCTGGGCATCCCATGCTTTTGTATATTCGACCAAACCGTGTCGAGCCAGAGCGATTACAGATTCGCGGGGATTTGCTACAACAGGCACCTGCCTAGCCTAAAGGTAGGATTGCCTCCTTACCAATTGAAGCCTACATAGACCTATAGGAAAGGCCGCCTTCATCATGTCTACGCAGTCAATTCAAAAAACCCGCAAGCCCTTTGCCATCGCACTCTTGGTAGTAATCGTATGGTTTGGCATAACTGGGGTTATGGGTCCTCTTTTTGGCAAGCTCACATCAGTTCAAGAGAACAACAATTCATCTTTCTTACCAAAGGACGCTGAAGCTACAAAAGCTGCAGACGTGATTGCAACTTTCTCAGATGAGAAAACTTTCAACTTTCCGACATTGATTTTATTTGAAGGCGCATCAACGCCAGAAACTTTTGCTGCAATTAATGCACACATTTCAAAAGTTGGTGGTTTAAAACTAGATGGGACCACAGCCAAGATTTCTGACTTCTTAGCTCCCTTTCAGCAAATAACTGTATTCCCATCCCAAGACGGAAAAGCGATTTTGGCAAATATTCCACTCGATGGAAATTCACTATCCAAAATTCTTCCAAATGATAAACCGGTTCTGCCTGAACTTATCGCAGCACTTCGTGCCGATATCAAACCAATTGCAGAGGCCAATGGTCTAGCACCATATGTCACAGGACCTGGTGGATTGCTCGGTGATTTATTTAGTGCCTTTGGAACCTTGGACTCAACATTGCTTCTAACCACACTTGCAGTTGTTGCAATAATCTTAATTTTCGTCTATCGCTCACCAATACTATGGATTATTCCTCTGTTATCTTCATTGTTTGCACTATCAACTGCAGGTGGAATTGTTTATCTACTTGCAAAGAACAACATCATCGATGTTGATGGACAATCACAGGGCATTCTCTCTGTTCTCGTAATTGGCGCGGCAACTGACTATGCACTTCTGCTGATGGCGCGTTATCGCGAAGAACTTCATCTTCATGAGAGTCGTTTCGATGCGATGAAGAGTGCTTATAAAGGTGTGTGGGAGCCAATTCTTGCTTCGGGTTCAACAGTTGCAATCTCTTTACTTGTTTTGCTCTTTAGTCAGCTGACAAACACTGCAGGCCTAGGACCCATTGGTGCAATCGGAATTGTTTGCGCAATGTTCACCATCTTGACTTTGCTACCAGCACTACTTTTGCTCTTCGGTCGTTGGATCTTCTGGCCAAGACGCCCTCATTTTGATGGCGATGATCATGTGATGAGTGGTCCGTGGTCAAAGCTTGCAAATGGAATTGGTCGCAATCCACGCAAAGCATGGGTTGTTACAGGTTCGGTCCTTCTACTTCTGGCATTTGCTTCAACAACACTTAAGGCAGATGGAATCGGGACAGTCGATACATTTACAGGAAATCCAGAGTCTGTTGTTGGCCAAAAACTTCTGGTTACTCACTTCCCAGGCGGAGAGGGTGATCCAACTCAGATAGTTGTTGCCGTCGATAAAATTGATGCAGTAACTGCGGCGGTTAAAAACGCACCTGGTGTGACAGAGATCGTTCCCTTTGCGGACCCAATTACTAAGGTGATGAAGGTTGTTAATAACAAGGCCATTTTGAATGTGACTCTGGATAAGGCTCCAGATAGCGTGGAAGCATCAAATGACATCCCTAAAATTCGAGAACTTGCCAAAACCGCTGATGAGACATCATTAGTCGGTGGCACAAGCGCCGTTTACCACGATGTGCGTGAGGCAAATAACAGAGACAACAAGACAATCATCCCGATTATCTTGTTTGTTATTACAATCATTCTAGGTTTACTGCTGCGAAGTATATTAAGCGCGATAGTTCTACTTGGAACTGTGTTGCTCTCATACTTTGCAACTTTGGGCGTTTGCGCACTTGTCTTCAACCATGTATTTGGTTTTGCCGGAGGTGATAACTCGTTCCCACTCTTTGCTTTCATCTTCTTGGTTGCATTGGGAATTGATTACAACATCTTCTTGATGACTCGCGTGCGTGAAGAGAGTGCCAAGATTGGTACGCGTGCAGGAATCATTAAGGGTGTGACAGTGACTGGCTCAGTAATTACATCAGCCGGAGTCGTTCTGGCGGCAACTTTTGCTGTTCTTGGCCTGCTTCCACTGGTTCCTTTAGCAGAGCTTGGTTTTGCTGTTGCCTTCGGTGTTCTCCTAGACACCATCATTGTCCGCTCAATCTTGGTACCAGCCATAGTTCATCAAATTGGTCCAAAGATCTGGTGGCCTTCAAAGCTGCAGCATGAAGATATAAAGAGCTAATGCGTGTAGGCATTGCTGGATATGGATTAGCTGGCAGATATTTTCACGCTCCATTGCTTAAAGGGTGTGGTTTTGACGTAGTAGCAATCTCAACTACTAATTCAGAGAGAACAGCGCATGCTTTAGTAGATTTTCCCAGCGTAAAAGTTGTCAATTCTGTTGAAGAGCTGGTTGCGCTTAATTTAGATCTTGTAGTTGTAGCCTCTGCGAATTTGGCTCATGCACATGATGCCTACGCTGCCATCGGCGCAGGCATCCCCGTTGTCATTGATAAACCCATGGGAAGAAATTTCGAAGAAACTAAGGCAATAATCGAGGCGGGTAAAAATGCTGATGTCCCAGTCTCAACTTTCTTCAATCGTCGCTGGGATAGTGATGCCCTAACGATTAAACGCGTACTTGCATCGGGGGTGTTAGGCCAGGCCCACCGAATGGACTCTCGTTTCGAACGTTTTAGACCAGAACTTAATCCATCATCGTGGCGCGAAAATATGAGCGCACAAGACGGGGGAGGCCAACTACTTGATTTACAGCCACATTTAATTTCTACGGCAATTGATTGGTTCGGCCCTGCACAATTAGTTACTGCTTCAGTGAAAACACTGCGTGGAGGAGCCGATGATGATTCACTCTTAGTTCTCCGGCACACTAATGGAGTAATGTCTTATCTTTCAGCAAGCGCTGTTGTAGGAGCTCCCGGTCCGCGCATTCGAATTCTTGGTACAAAGGCTGCGTTAGTAATTAATGATCTAGATCCACAAGAGAATCTACTAAAAAGTGGAATGTACCCAAAGGACGGGGTGTGGCAAGTACCAACTGCATCCAGAGCTTTTATTCATCGAGGTGAAAGCGTGGAAGAGATTCCAGGTGAGAATGGAAACTATGCCCTCTTTTATTCTGCAGTTGCCGCTGCTATTACCGAAAATAGACCATGGCCAATAGATAATCAGGACGCTTTACTAGTTGCTCAGATAATTGACCAAGCTCGCCAGGTTTCAATGTATGGCTGAAAGTTATGAATTCATCATCGTAGGTTCCGGTCTTTCCGGACTAAACGCAGCATTAACTTTGCAGGCTGCTGGCCGTGAAGTACTAATCATTGAAGCCAACGATAAGCCTGGTGGTCGAATTGCCACTGATAAAGTTGATGGCTATTTGTGTGACCGCGGATTTCAATTAATTAATGCAAAATACCCATCTTTGCTTTCCCTCAATGTCATCGAAGAAATTGATTTCATCCGTGCACCGAGAGTTATCGAAGTCGCATTGGAAAACGAGCGCCACCTTATAGGTGATCCGCGTTCAGCACCATTGTCTATTTTGAATAAAGCGACTGGAACAATTCCTGAGAAGATTTCATTACTGAGAGTACTTTTATCCAGAGCCAAACCGAATCAATCTATTGGTGGACTATTGCGGACCTCAGGATCGTGTTACGAAAGAGTACTTCGACCATTTTTGCAGGGAGTGTTTTTGATAGATCCTGACCGGGTCGATGCTCGATTCGGCCTCTCAGTTTTGCGCTCATTTGTGAACGGTTCTCCAGGTTTGCCTCGACTTGGAGTGGGGGCATTGCCTCAAGCTTTAGCAGCGAGGGTAAATAATTTAAATCTGAATACGCGAGTAGATCGTATTAGTGGACAGACTTTAGAAACTACACAGGGAAAATTCACCGCGAAAAAGATCATTGTGGCTACCGATCCAACCACGGCAGCACAGCTTTTGGACCTTAGAGAAGGTACGCCTATGGCCGGATGCATAACGTGGTACCACGCAACATCAGAAAATCCATCTGGGAGCGGTCGACTAGTTGTTGATGGTCAACGCCGTGGTCCGGTATATAACTCACTTGTTGTCTCTGATATCTCATCGTCATATGCACCAAAAGGTCAACACCTAATATCTTCCACAACAGGATTGGGTGACACAGAATCAGATGTTAGACGCCACTTATCAATCATGTGGGGAGTGGATACTCGTGATTGGAATTTGATTGCAAAGTACGAAATACCTGGCGCTCTTCCAATTCATTCAGTGGGTAAATCTTTATCTCAACAGATAGAGATCACTGAATCGATATTTGTCACAGGTGACCATCGAACTGTTCCATCACAGCAAGGTGCACTGTTTGCTGGCAAGTTAGCTGCAGAGTTAGCTGCAGAGTTAGCTTTGAACTAAAACTTTAAGACTATCGGTAATATGAGGATAGTCCCAAGAAAATCCAGCATCTTGTAAAACCTTTGGTACTACTCGCTTAGATCCCAAAACCTCTGCTGAGAATCCACCCAGACCAATTTTGATTGCAAGCGATGGTGCTGGAAAAAGTGCTGGACGGTGCAATGCGCGGGCAAGCGCTGATGTGAATTCCTGGTTCGTGACAGGATTCGGAGATGTCAGATTGACCGGCCCAGAAATATCATTGACAAGTGCAAAATCAATTGCCCTAACAACATCGTGCAAAGTGATCCAAGACCACCACTGTTTACCACTTCCAAGTTTTCCACCAAATCCCAACCGAAAAATCGGAAGCATTTTGCCAAGTGCACCGCCAGTTGGGTCTAAAACTAATCCTGTGCGAAGCTTCACAGTTCGCACATCGGTAGCTATATCTGCTGCCGCTTCCCACTCGCGACAAACTGCGGCTAAGAAATCATCTCCTGCGCGATCACTTTCGACAACTGCACGATTACCACTTTCCCCATACCAACCAATCGCACTTGCTGAGATAAAAACATCAGGTTTCACTTGTGCTGCAGCTTTAGCAATAGTGGCTGTACCCATTAAGCGAGAGTTTAGAATCTCAGTTTTGTACTTCTTGGTCCATCGCTTATCAGCAACTGGTGTGCCAGCTAAATGAATAATTGCGTCAACACCTGCAAGGGCGTCGAGATCGACGTAGCCTGTAGTTGGATCCCAGGTAATTTCATCGACTGCCACAGGTGCGCGACGAACAAGGCGCTGAACTGTGTGACCTTCTGATTTTAAGTGTCCTACTAGTGCAGTTCCAATTAGTCCAGAGGAGCCTGTAATGGCAATGCGTTCTGGAATTTTCATAGGTGTCTAGAGCCCTAAATCTGATTCGAACGCTCCACCTTCGAGACGCTCTTTAAGTGTCACTAAGAATCTGGCAGCATCTGCGCCATCAACCACGCGGTGATCATATGAAAGGCCTAAATACACCATTGAGCGAATTGCAATTGTTTCGCCGCCATCTTCACCGCGAACAACCATTGGTCGCCTGACTACTGCGCCAAGCCCCAAGATTGCTACTTGAGGTTGATTGATAATCGGAGTATCAAATAACGCACCGCGACTGCCTGTATTGGTCAAAGTGAAAGTTCCACCGCCGAGTTCGTCTGGCGTTACTTTATTATCACGAGTTCGTGAAGCGAGATCTGAAATCTTGCGCGCTATTCCACCAATATTGAGATCTCCCGCATTTGATATTACCGGAACAAGAAGTCCGCGCTCAGTATCAACGGCTATTCCAAGATGTTCAGTGCCATGATAAGTGATTTGATCGCCTTCAACAGAAGAGTTCAAAACTGGATGTTGTTTCAACGCTTCGCAAACTGAAACTGCAAAGAATGGCAGGTACGAGAGCTTCACACCTTCGCGTGCCTCAAATGTAGCTTTTGCACGATCGCGAAGGCGTGCAATTTTTGTAACATCTACTTCAATCACAGTTGTTAATTGGGCACTCACTTGTAGTGATTCGACCATGCGTGCAGCAATAACTTTACGCAACCGTGACATTGTCACGGTTGTCCCGCGAAGTGGTGACACAGCAACAATCGACGCTGAGCGGCCGACAACTGGTGCACTTACTGGTGCTGCCGATACTGGTGCCACCGAAATAGGTGCTGCTGGTTTCGACAAAGCCTCAACATCTTCACGGCGAATTCGGCCGCCCACTCCGGTGCCTTTAACTAATGCGAGATTTACGCCAAGCTCATTTGCTAACTTTCGTACTAATGGAGTGACGTATGCATCGCTGACTGCTGCAACAACGGGAGCTGCAACAACGGGAGCTGCAACAACGGGAGCTGCAACAACGGGAGCTGCAACAACGGGAGCAGACCCGCTGGCACCAATCAAAGCTAAGCGTGCACCTACGGCGACGGTAGTGTCGATAGCAACATCTATGGCCAGCAGTACACCTGATACAGGGGATGGAATTTCGGTATCTACTTTGTCAGTAGAAACTTCGAGTAGTGCTTCATCTGCTGCAACTGTGTCACCAACATTTTTGAGCCAACGCGTAACAGTTCCTTCACTGACACTTTCACCAAGAGCTGGCATTGTGATTACGGTTCCCGCTGTGGAGGTAGCCGGTGCACTAGCAACTGGAGCTGGTGCAACTGGAGCTGGTGCAACTGGAGCTGGTGCAACTGGAGCTGGTGCAACTGGAGCTGGTACTGGAATTTCGGCGACAACATTCTCAGTCACTTGTGGGGAAGCACTATCTGTTATGACAGCGAGCTCTGCACCGACTAGAACTGTTTGATCAATTTGAACAAGAATCTTTGTGAGTGTTCCTGAAACGGGAGACGGAATTTCAGTATCTACTTTGTCGGTTGAGACCTCGAGTAGTGGTTCATCGGCATTTACGTGATCACCTTCGGCTTTGAGCCATCGAGTAACCGTTCCTTCGCTTACGCTCTCACCAAGCGCTGGCATCGTTACTGAAAATGTCATTATTTTTCTCCTCGTTTATCCGTGTGCATGTAGCGGTTTGCCGGCAAGTGCCATGTGCGCTTCGCCCATTGCCTCTGAAAGCGTCGGGTGGGCGTGAATCAGAGATGCCACGTCATCTGCACGGGCTTCCCAGTTAAAGATGAGTTCAGCTTCAGCTAACAATTCTCCAACGCGAGCACCGACCATATGAACTCCAAGGATTGGACCATTTTTCTCTGCAATAAGTTTAATAGAGCCCGCAGTATTGAGAATTTGTGCCTTTCCATTGCCTGCTAAGTCATAACTTAATTCGATAATGTCATGCCCACGCTTTTTGGCTTCTGCTGTTGTCAAGCCGACCGATGCAACTTCTGGGTCTGAATATGTAACTCGTGGAATTCCATCATAGTTAATTGGGGGAGGATTTAGACCAGCGATTTCTTCCGCCACAAGCATGCCTTCAGCAAACCCCACATGGGCAAGTTGCAAAGTTGGAATCAAATCTCCAACTGCCCAGATACCTGGAACATTTGTGCGACACTTGTTATCAACTAGTACGTACCCGCGATCCATGGCTAGACCAACTTCCTCGTACCCAAGATTCGCTGAAACTGGCCCACGACCGACTGAAACCATCAAAATCTCTGCACTAAAGGTCTTTCCATTCTCTAAAGTCACGGTTACGCCATCTGCGTTCTTAGAAACGGACTTGAAGAATGTTCCGAGCTCAAAGTTAATTCCACGTTTTCTAAATGCTCTCTCCAACTGCTTACTAGAGGACTCATCTTCTAGGGCAACAAGATGCGGAAGCCCTTCAATGATTGTTACTTCGGCACCGAAAGATTTCCACACTGAAGCGAACTCGCATCCGATAACTCCGCCACCTAAAACAATGACACTCTTTGGTACGTAATCAAGCTTAGTTCCATGATCTGATGTAATTATTTGTTTGCCATCAATTTCTAATCCAGGTAAAGTTTTTGCATAAGAACCCGTTGCAAGAACAATATTTTTACCCGTGTATTTCTCACCATTCACCTCTACGGTATTTGCTGAAACCAGTTTTCCATGACCTTCAACATAAGTAATTGCACGTGACTTAACTAGACCTTGTAGGCCTTTATGCAGGCGAGAGATCACTCCATCCTTGTAAGTATTAACACCAGCCATATCGATGCCATTGAATGTTGACTTGACGCCAAAACGCTCACCTTCGCGAGCCCCATCGGCAATTTCGGCTGAATGAAGTAGAGCCTTTGTAGGAATGCAACCCTTATGCAGACAAGTTCCGCCAACTTTGTCAGCCTCTATCAAGGCTACGCTTTTGCCAAGTTGTGCACTTCGCAAAGCACAGGCATACCCACCACTACCGCCACCAATAATGACTAAATCAAACTCTGGCACGTGTCTGGCTCCATTCAATTGAAATCTTCAGGGTTCTATCTTGCCGTACAAGGGTGCCAAGTAGCCAATGGGCCGATTTAGACCCCTTCAACCAAGGCAACAAGAGAGCGGAGTGCAATGCCAGTGCCTCCGACAGGGGTATAGCCATGGGCCTTGGCGACATTGAAAGCCGGGCCAGCAATATCTAAATGCAGCCATGGAAGATCTGGATTCACAAACTCCTTCAGAAATAAGCCAGCGACTAACATTCCGCCATTTCTATCTCCAATGTTGGCCATATCGGCAACCGGCGAATCAAGAGATGCGCGAAGTTCTACTGGCAAAGGCATTGGCCAGAATTGTTCACCACTTCGGGCGGTCGCGACTAAAAATTCCGCTGAAAAATCATCATTATTTGTCATAACGGCACTAGTTCGAGTTCCAAGTGCAACAACTTGTGCACCAGTAAGTGTTGCAACGTCAATTATCCCATCAAGCTTGTTCTTACCTGCCTGAGCCTTGACAATTGCATCGGCTAAAACTAATCGGCCTTCGGCATCTGGATTTAAAACTTCAATAGTTTTTCCACCAAATATCGTGATGATGTCACTTGGTCGCGTTGCTTTATCTGATGGCATATTTTCGGCCAGTGGTGCCCATGTTTCAATCGCAACTGGAAGTTTCAATGCAGCAATAGCTATGGTCGCTGCACATACTGCCGCAGCTCCACTCATGTCAGATTTCATAGCCTCCATTCCTAATGCAGGCTTGAGTGCTAAACCCCCAGTATCAAAAGTTATTCCCTTTCCAATAAATGCGAAACGTTTGTTTACAGTCGATTTTGGCGTGTAAGAAATGTGAAGCAAACGTGGGGGATTAGCTGATCCCTGACCGACTCCAATAATTCCACCGAATCCTTGAGATTTAAGTTGTTTCTCATCCAAGACACTTATTTTCAATCCAGCTTTAAGGCCGCCGGCAGATCTGACCGCGCTTGCAATTTTTTTGGTGAATGAATCTGGGGTTAAGTGTGAGGGAGGAGTATTAATTAAATCCCTTACTAAAAAAGTGTAGTCAGCAATTATTTTTGCCCGCGACAGAACAGTCTTAGCCTCAGCAGATGTTGCAAATTTGCTATAAAAAGTTATTGTCTTTATGGCCGCCTTCTGATCTGATTTTGTTGATCCTCGGAATTCACTAAATACATAAGCGCCTAATGCCGCACCTTCAGCAACAGCGCTCAGGCTAGCGATATCGGAGGTCGGTAGAGCCACTGTGGCGCTATCGGTGCCGCTCAGTGAACGTGATGCAGCGCCTGCTGCTCGACGCAGAGTTTCATGTGAGTATGTTTTTGATTTCTTGCCAAGACCAGTAAAGACGATAAGGCGTACCGAATTACCAGGGAGTTTGGTAATTTCATCTGCGGCCCCAGTTGCCCCCATGTCTCCTAGCGAAATAAGCAAAGACTTTGTATCGATAGCAAGATCACCCGACTCTATTGCTAGACCGCCCTTATCGTTTGTGCTTACTAAGCCAAGAACTAAGACATCATCTTTTGGTGCGCCTTCAGAAACTTTTAATGTACTCATAGGCCTCAGCGTAATAGATGTAGCGGTAGGTTTGTACTATGAAGACTTCACCCCTCAATGACAGGCACATTGCACTTAATGCAAAAATGGCTGATTTTGGTGGATGGTTGATGCCTATCGAGTACCCGGGTGGAGGCGTTTTAGCAGAACACACTGCGGTTCGTGAGGCCGTTGGAATATTTGATGTTTCCCATCTAGGGAAGGCATCGGTTATCGGTCCAGATGCCGTCGACTTTCTTAATTCGATGTTTACTAATGACCTCAATCGAATTGCCAATGGCTGTGCGCAATACACGTTGCTATGTACTCCGGATGGTGGTGTAGTTGACGATTTAATGGCATATCGAAATGCCAGTGACAATGTTTTCCTAGTCCCAAATGCCGCAAATACGTCCGCTGTGGTTGAAGTGCTGCAAGCCCATGCACCGGCCTCCATTTCCGT
>WLMW01000040.1 GCA_009700025.1 Actinomycetota bacterium | reverse complement strand
TTCAAGCAAAAGAGATTGCACGTATTGCGCGCTTGCAAGAAGAGCTCCTTGCCCGCCACGTTGTGAAATCTGCTGCAGAGATTGAAAAAGATATTGAACGTGACAAGATTTTGACTGCTGCCGAAGCAGTTGAGTATGGAATCATTGATCAAGTATTGGCCTCACGTAAGGCCAAACCAGTCCAGTAATATCTATTTATGAAGCTATTTGAGGCGGGCTCCCTTTGGTCTTTTAAGGGGTACCGTCTCTTTTGGTATTCATCAACAATTTTTGTTCTCGGTGCTTCAGCTTTTCCAATCGCGCTGGCAGTTACTATTTTGGATGCAGGAGGCACGGCGACATCCCTTGGCTTAATTCTTGGCGCACGCGTCTTATCTGGCGTGATCTTTGCGCCTTTTGCTGGAGTCTGGTCTGATCGATTACCGCGTAAACAAGTGATGATTGCTGCCGACTTATCACGAGCGGCAATCGTGTTCGCAATGGTTTTTGTTTCTGCGCCGCAACTTCCACATTTTTGGTTGGCACTTGCAGTTTTCTTAATGGGAGTAGGGGATGCATTCGGCGCGGCATCTGCTGGTGCGATCATGCCATCGCTTTTACCCGATGATAAATTGCCTGCGGGGAATGTGGCGCGTGGTGTTGTTATTAAGACTGCTTCAATTATTGGCCCTGGAATCGGTGGGGTCTCAGTCTTTCTTATTGGCGGCAGACTTACGTTTCTCTTCACCGCGATCGCATTTGCTATCGGGACATACTTCCTCGCCCACATCAAAGAGGATATAAACGCAGGCAAGAAGGAGCAAGAAGCCTTTATGGTTGAACTCCGCGAAGGTCTGCGCACAGTTCGAGAGATACCGTGGATTGGTGCAGTAATTGCAATGGCGTCGATTCAGCTGATGATTGTCCTAGCTGCAGAAAATGTCTTGCTTCCGGTCATTACTCGGCGAGAGTTTGGCACAAATACTGCTTTTGCGCTCTCTGCTGCTGCTTTTTCAATCGGCGGAATAATTTCGGCCATTGTTAGTGTCAAACTAAAAGTAAAACACGAGGGACGCTTTTCAATACTTGTCTGGATTTTACTAGTGATCGCCCCACTCTCTCTGGCCTTTCCGATTTCCGAAACCTTTGTCATCGTTGCCTACTTATTGGCAGGGCTATCCGTTGGTCCGTGGGAGGCATTTTGGTCATCGGCAATTCAACGTGAAGTCCCACGCGAATTACAAGGTCGTGTTTTCAGTATTGATCACATGGGTTCAGTCGGTCTCATGCCACTCGGGATGGCACTTGTTGGTCCAGCAGTAACTCTCTTTGGTGAAAAAGAGTTATTAATCGGCGCATCAATTTTTCACGTAGTTGTCTGCGCTCTGGTCCTTTTCGTGCCAGGAGTGAAAGATTTTAAAATGCCTGCTAAAAAAGCCTAATTATTCTCTCGGCGAACAATCACAGGCTCATATTTGCACGCATAAAAAGAGTTAAGAATCTAAACTTCTGGCATGACGAGAATCGGTGAAACAAGCGATCTGCTCAAGTGTTCATTCTGCGGAAAAACACAGAAGCAGGTTAAAAAACTAATCGCCGGTCCTGGCGTCTATATCTGTGATGAGTGCATTGAACTTTGTAACGAGATCATCGTTGAAGAGCTCTCTGAAGCCAATTCACTCGGATTAACCGAGCTCCCAAAACCACAAGAGATTTTTGAGTTTCTAGATCAATACGTAATCGGTCAAAATCGAGCAAAGAAATCTTTATCAGTTGCAGTTTATAATCACTACAAACGTGTTCAAGGTGGTCATCGCGAAGATTCCATCGAGCTTGCTAAATCAAATATTTTACTTCTAGGTCCTACAGGCTGCGGTAAAACTCTCATGGCTCAAACTTTGGCGCGCATGCTCAATGTTCCATTTGCAATCGCTGATGCGACTGCACTTACTGAAGCTGGGTATGTTGGAGAAGATGTTGAGAATATTTTGCTTAAGCTGTTGCAAGCCGCGGATTACGATGTAAAAAAGGCGGAAACTGGAATTATCTATATCGATGAGATCGATAAGGTTGCACGCAAATCTGAGAATCCATCTATTACTCGCGATGTATCGGGCGAAGGCGTTCAGCAAGCGCTGTTGAAAATTCTTGAAGGAACAGTCGCATCTGTACCGCCTCAGGGTGGTCGCAAGCATCCGCACCAAGAGTTCATCCAGATTGATACGACAAATGTTCTGTTCATTGTCGGAGGCGCATTCGCTGGCCTAGAAAAGATTATCGAATCACGCAGTGGTAAAGCCGGCGTAGGATTTAATGCGACCTTGCAAGATGCATCTGAAAAAAATCGTAAAGATATTTTTGCTGATGTAATGCCCGAAGATTTATTGAAATTTGGAATGATTCCTGAATTTATTGGCAGACTCCCAGTTCTGACGAGCGTGGAGAATCTTGATAAGACAGCTCTGATGCAGATCTTGACTGAGCCAAAAAATGCGCTTGTTAAGCAGTATCAGCGCCTATTCGATTTAGACCAAGTTGAGCTCGAATTCTCTGTGGATGCCCTCGATGCGATTGCAGATTTGGCACTATTGCGCGGGACAGGTGCTCGTGGACTACGTGCAATTATGGAATCCGTCCTACTCTCTGTGATGTATGACGTTCCAAGTCGTAGCGATATTGCGAAGGTTTTAGTTACAAAGGATTGCATTGAAACAGGTGCTCAACCCGAATTCATCCTTCATACAGGCGATATCCCAAAGCGTTCACGGGCCCAAAAGGGTCAGGAAGAGAAGAGCGCATAATCTAGACTGCTCCCTATGTCCCGCGAGCTAGCTTCGAATTTTTCTCCAGCTGATATTGAATCAGCCTTGTATGAAAAATGGGTCGCGGCTGGATATTTCACAGCAGATTCTTCTTCACCAAAGGCTCCATTCACAATCGTTATTCCGCCACCAAATGTGACTGGCTCATTGCACATTGGTCACGCTTTAGACCATACGTTGCAAGACACACTCACGCGGATGAAGCGGATGAAAGGCTTTGAAGCGCTGTGGTTGCCAGGAATGGATCACGCCGGAATCGCTACACAAAATGTTGTTGAAAAACAGTTGGCGGCACAAGGATTAACTCGACACGATTTAGGCCGAGAAGATTTTATTAAGAAAGTTTGGGAGTGGAAAACAGAATCAGGCGGTTTGATTTTAGATCAGATGCGACGACTCGGCGATAGTGTCGATTGGTCGCGAGAAGCATTCACAATGGATGCCGGGCTTTCAACGGCAGTGTTAACAATATTTAAGAAGCTCTATGACCAAGGTCTTATCTATCGTGCTGAGCGAATCATCAATTGGTGTCCACGATGTTTAACCGCTTTATCTGATATCGAAGTTGAACACCAAGATGATGCTGGAGAATTCGTACAGGTCCGTTATGGCGACGATGAGATTCAAATAACTGTTGCAACAACGCGTGCTGAAACAATGCTGGGGGATGGCGCTGTTGCTGTGCATCCTGACGACGCAAGATACAAACACTTAATCGGCAAACAAGTTCTATTACCGTTAGCTAATCGGTATATCCCAATAATTGCTGATGAACTTGTTGAAATGGATTTTGGCACTGGTGCGGTAAAGGTCACTGCAGCCCATGATCCCAATGACTTTGAGATGGCGGTACGCCACAACATCCCATTTGTGGTCATTATGAATGAGCACGGCGTGATGGATGGATCTGGCACACGCTTTGATGGTATGGATCGTTTTGAGGCGCGTAAAGCAGTTGTCGAAGCGTTACGTGCTGAAGGTCGAATCATGGATGAAAAACGTCCATATGTTCATGCCGTTGGACATTGTTCTAGATGCGATACAACAGTTGAGCCGCGTTTATCAAAGCAATGGTTTGTAAAAGTCGCACCACTTGCAAAGGCAGCCGGAGATGCGGTTCGTGACGGTCGCGTAAAGATTGAGCCAGAAGAATTAGCGCCACGATATTTTGACTGGATCGACAACATGCACGACTGGTGTATTTCTCGCCAGTTATGGTGGGGACATCGCATCCCTGTTTGGTATGGACCAGCGGGTGAAGTTGTTGTTTTAGGTCCCGATGAAGTTGCGCCTGCTGGTTATATTCAGGATCCAGATGTTTTAGATACATGGTTTTCATCGGCTTTGTGGCCATTTTCAACGCTAGGTTGGCCCGCTTCGACTGAGGATTTGAAGAAGTTCTACCCCACATCTGTTTTAGTTACTGGATACGACATCTTATTCTTTTGGGTTGCACGCATGATGATGTTTGGATTATTTGCAATGGATGGCGTCCAACCGTTTCACACGATTGCACTTCATGGTTTGGTTCGTGATCAATTTGGTAAGAAAATGTCAAAGTCCAAAGGTAATACGGTAGATCCAATTGAGTTTATGGATAAATATGGTGCTGATGCTTTGCGCTTCACATTGGCACGAGGCGCAAACCCTGGAAAAGATCAAGCCCTTGCAGAAGATTGGATCGGCGGATCGCGCAATTTCGCAACAAAGCTATGGAATGCAACTCGCTTCGCAATGATGAATGGTGCGACCATTAAAGGTGAATTACCACCAGTTGACTCACTGAATGCGATTGATAGGTGGATTTTGAGCCGACTATCAGAAACAATCTCTGAAGTTGACGTTCTTTTAGAGCAGTATGAGTTTGCTCGCGCATGTGAGCTTATGTATCACTTTGCTTGGGATGACTTGTGTGATTGGTATTTAGAGTTATCAAAAGAGAGTTTCGCCTCTGGAGATTCAGCGGCAACAAAGCGGGTACTTGGCTTTGTTCTTGATCAACTATTTCGCTTAATGCACCCTGTTATGCCATTTATTACTGAAACTATGTGGACCTCTCTGACTGGGGGAGAATCCCTAGTGATTGCACAATGGCCAGTAGCCCAAGCGGGTCATGTTGATAAAAAAGCTGAGAAGCTGATTGTTGAGATTCAAGAGATCATCACCGATGTACGTAGATTTAGAAATGATCAGGGTATTAAAACTTCCCAGAAAATTCCCGCACGTTTTGTTGCACCCGCCCATATCAGCGAATATGCAAGCGCTATGGCATTTGTTTTACGTCTGCAATTAGCCGAAATAACTCCAAGTGCCCATTGTGAAATTGGTAATGTACGGGTCGAGTTTGATTTAACTGGGTCTATTGATGTTGTTGCTGAGCGTGCTCGACTTGAAAAAGACTTAATGAGTGCTCAAAAAGATAAAGCAACAGCTGAAGTTAAGTTAAACAATCAAGGCTTTATGGCAAAAGCCCCAGAAGATGTAGTCATTGAAATCCGTGAGCGACTAGTAAAAACTTCAGCAGATATTGAACGCCTGACTATAGCGATATCAAATCTTCCACAAGCATGATTATTTCTCCTGACGATCAAGAACGCGTTGATGCAATAGAGCAGGCTCTCCTTGCTCGTTGGCCTGAAACTCGAATTGCACCGAGCACTGAGCGGATTGCGGCACTCGTCGATATCCTTGGCTCACCCCAATTAACTTACCCAACAATTCATGTTGGTGGCACTAATGGTAAAACGACAACTACACGAATGATTGATTCGCTCTTGTTTGCACATGGACTCCGGACTGGTCGTTTCACAAGTCCGCATCTTGAAACTTATCGTGAGCGCATTGCCATTAATGGCCAGCCAATCGATCCTAAAGATTTGATATTTGCTTACAACGATATAGCGGCGTACTTAGATTTAATGGATACAAAGTTCGAGCATCCAATTTCATTCTTTGAGGCAGTTACTGCTCTCGGTTTTGTCGCTTTCGCAGAGCATCCAGTTGATGTTGCAGTTATTGAAGTCGGCATGGGCGGTGAATGGGATGCAACGAATGTTGTTAATGCTGATGTATCAGTAATCATGCCTATTGGTTTTGATCATATGGAGTATCTAGGCCACACACTCCATGAAATTGCCGCAACTAAGGCTGGAATCATTAAAGAAGGTGGGTTTATAGTCTTTGCCCAGCAAGAGCCTGAGGCAGCTAAAGAATTGATTCGAAAAGCTGCAGAAGTTGGAGCCGATGTTGTGCGAGAAGGAATCGAGTATTCGGTTGGTTCGCGCGCAGTTGCAGTGGGTGGGCAGCTAATAACAATCGCTGGACTTCACGATACTTATGACGATATCTTTTTGCCTCTGCATGGCAAGCATCAAGCGGCTAATGCGGCAAGTGCACTTGTCGCAGTTGAAGCATTCTTTGGAGATCAACCATTAGATATTGAAGCTGTGCGAGCAGGATTTGCGGCAGTTACATCACCTGGAAGGTGTGAAGTTGTTCACCGCGATCCAACCATCATTCTTGATGCCGCTCATAATCCTCATGGTGCAAAGGCATTAGCAGAAACTTTGGCAAGTGAGTTTAACTTTGATGAAATCGTAGCCGTGGTAGGAGTCTTTGGAGATAAAGATGCAGATGGAATTTTGAAAACTCTTGAACCGATTGTGGATCACGTCATCGTGACGCAGAGTTCATCCGAACGCGCAATGTCATCCGGCGAGTTAGAAAAAATTGCATCATCCATATTTGGCGTAGATCGAACTTTCGAAGTTAAAGAACTTCATAACGCTCTCGATCGTGCAATTGCGGATGCAACACGGCCATTGAGTGAAGACACTATTGGAATCATCGTGACTGGCTCAGTCGTTACTGTTGGTGAGGCCCGAAGCTATTTGCGTAGAAAGTTTGCCCAATGAGAGTCTTAGGTGCATCCGTTTTAGTCATGGAGTCTTTAACGTTAGGTTTTGCAATTCTGCTCGCAATTAAAGACCAGTCCACTGTAGGCATTATCTATGGTTCAATACTTGCGCTAATTTTATTTGCAACAGCGGGGATTCTCAAGCGTCGCTCAGGTTTCTATGTTGGGACAGTTCTGCAGGTCTTCGTCATAGCTTTTGGCTTCTTTGTCTCGTCTTTTTTCATTATGGGGTTGATCTTTGCTGGGCTGTGGGCGGCGGCCATCATTGTTGGCCGAAAGGGCGAGGCCGCTCGTGCAAAACTGATGGCTTCACAGGCCCAAAAGGACTAATAGACTACGCGGGTGCAAACTGAAAAAACACTTATCCTGGTAAAGCCCGACGGAGTCAGTCGAGGCTTGGTTGGTGAAGTTATCTCGCGCATCGAGGCAAAAGGTTATGCCATAGATGCATTGCGAATGTTGAAGGCAGATCGCAATCTTCTTGAACAACATTACGCAGAGCACGTTGGAAAAGTTTTTTATGAACCACTTGTTGAGTTCATGATGTCAGGTCCAATAGTTGCGATCGTTGCTTCAGGCAATCGAGTGATTGAGGGCTTCCGTTCGCTCGCAGGTGCTACCGATCCAACAGTTGCAGCTCCTGGCACTATTCGCGGAGATTTAGCTCGAGATCAAGGAACCAAGGTTGTGCAAAATATTGTGCACGGATCAGATTCTCCAGAGTCTGCTGCGCGCGAGATTCAAATTTTCTTCCCCCAATAATCAAGAAATAATCAAGGAGCAAAAAAGCATGAGCGCACAAACTAAAATGTCATTTATCGGTCGCGATATGGCCGTCGACCTTGGAACTGCGAACACGCTTGTTTATGTCCGTGGGCGTGGCATTGTGTTAAATGAGCCCTCAGTAGTTGCCGTTAATCAAGACACTGGTGGAATTTTGGCCGTCGGCCTTGAAGCCAAGAAAATGATTGGTCGTACTCCAGGAAATATCATTGCAATCCGTCCACTCAAAGATGGAGTTATTGCCGACTTTGAAACCACAGAGCGCATGTTGCGTTACTTTATTCAAAAAGTTCACCGTCGTCGCTATTTAGCTAAGCCACGTATCGTTGTGTGCGTTCCTTCAGGAATCACTGGTGTTGAACAACGTGCGGTAAAAGATGCTGCTTATGCCGCAGGCGCACGCAAGGTTTATATTATTGAAGAACCTATGGCAGCAGCAATTGGCGCTGGTCTTCCTATTCATGAACCAACTGGAAATATGGTGGTAGATATTGGTGGCGGCACTACAGAGGTCGCAGTTATTTCCCTTGGAGGAATAGTGACTTCACTATCGATTCGAGTTGGCGGTGACGAGCTCGATCAATCCATTATTAACTGGGTTAAGCGTGAATTCTCACTACTTTTAGGTGAGCGCACTGCTGAAGAAATTAAAATGGCAATTGGTTCTGCTTATCCACTAGCTGGTGAAAATGACGCTGAAGTTCGCGGTCGTGATTTAGCGACAGGGTTACCAAAAACGATTGTGGTATCAGCTGCCGAGATTCGCAAAGCAATTGAAGAGCCTGTCAATGCCATTGTTAATGCCGTTAAAAGTACGCTCGATAAGACTCCACCAGAGTTAGCATCGGATCTGATGGATCGCGGAATTGTTTTAACCGGCGGAGGAGCGTTATTGAAGGGTCTCGATGAGCGTCTTCGTAAAGAGACTGGAATGCCCATTCATATTGCTGAGCGTCCATTGGATGCAGTGGTTGAGGGTTCTGGTAAATGCATCGAAGAGTTTGAGGCCTTAGAGAAGGTCTTAATCTCCGAACCACGTCGATAGATTAGTTAAGAGAAATGCGTAGGGGCGGTGAAGGTCGTAGTCGACTGCTCTTAATTATTCTTATTGTTACTGCGCTTTTTTTGATCACTTTAGATCTTCGGGGAGTTGGACTTCTTGAAGGTGCGCGTCAAGGAACTCAGACTGTGCTGTCACCTTTTCAACGTGCTGGAAGTGTTGTGCTTACTCCTTTCAAAAACTTCTTTTCAGATGTAACTCATTTAGGCCGTACGCAGAATCAAATTGAAAAACTCCGGTCAGATAATGCAATATTGAGATCTAAACTACTGCAGCGGAAAAATGCCGATTCGCAGTTAGCGCAACTTAAAAATATTTTGGATTTGGCAGGGACTGCAGGTTACAAAATAGTAAATGCTCGGGTAATTAGCCAAGGTTCGAGCCAATCTTTTTCTCAGACAGTCACAATTGATTCTGGATCAAATGCTGGCATTAAGAAAAATATGACAGTCTTATCAGAGTTTGGTCTTGCTGGTGTTGTTAAAGAAGTTTCTCCCAATTCAGCTCTGATCTCATTAGCCACCGATCCATCATTTCGAATTGGTATTCGAATTGCTCGAAGCCAGCAGATTGGCATTCTCTCGGGGCGCGGAAACCGATCTGCTAGCTTGCAATTAATAGATAACTTAACCAGCATAAAGGTCGGCGATGTCCTGCTATCGCGCGGAAGTATCGCAAATCGTCCGTTTGTACCTGGAGTGCCAGTGGGATTTGTGACTGCGGTTGATAACTCAGCAGGTGCAATAGCCCAAAGCGCAACTGTGCACCTCTACACCGATTTTTCATCTCTGGGCGTAGTTGCAATCGTTATTGGTGGTACCGCAGTCAATCCGGGTGATGCTCTTGTGCCTGCGAAACCTCAACCAACCCCTGTACCCACAGTAACAATTTACGTCTCACCATCACCTACCCCAACGAAGTAACTAAATATGATGATGCGACAGTTTTCTCTTGCTCTCGGACAACTTTTTGTAGTTTTTATTGTCCAAGAAGCAATTGTTAATCAATTTCGCCTACCTGGTGGCGGCTTTTCACTCCTACTTATTTTTACACTTGTTTGGGCAGTTTTAAGTTTGCCTGAAATCGCAGCATTTATTGGATTTATCTCTGGCCTATTCATGGATCTCTCACAAAGTTCAAGCGGACCAATTGGTCACTGGACGTTATTGATGATTGCAGCATGCTATTGCGTTGCTTATCTAGGTTCTGGAAATGATAGTTTGTCTGGCAATCCTTTAGGTTTTACTTTCTTAACAACAAGTGCAGTATTCCTAGTTGAGCTCGCATTCGTTGCTACTGGTGCATTACTTGGTGTGGGTAGCGGTAGCTTTGGTCAGATTTTGTTAACAATTTTAGGAGTATCGATTTGGAGTTTAGTTGTTACTCCAATTTTTCTACCATTATTTTCTTACTTACATTCTTTAACGTTTAATACTCGGTCAGTGATATGAATCAACGGTCACGGCTTAGCCTACTTGTTGTACAGATACTAATAGTTTCTTTGATGATTGCGTTATTTGGACGTTTGTTTTATCTCCAGATAGCTGCCGGCCCAAAATATCGAGATGCAGCCCTAAGTATTCAGAGCCGTGATGTTGTTTCGCCTGCTACGCGGGGATTAATCGTTGATTCATCAGGTGTACCACTTGCACTCAATAAAGTTGGCCTGGCAATCACAATCGATCGAATTGCAATGGATAAGCAATCAGATCAAGGTGTAGAAGTGATGAAAAGATTGAGCACATTATTGAAATTGAAATATAGCAATGTTTATCGCAATACTCGTTTGTGCGGAGAATTGCCGAAAGGTCAACGTGCTGGTTGCTGGACTGGTTCAAGATATCAACCAATTCCAATTACAAAAGAGGCCGATCCTGACATTGCATTGCAAATTGTCGAACGCTCTGATCAATTTCCTGGAGTAGATGCTCAGCCAATTGCTATAAGAAACTATCCAGGAGTTGCTGGGGTAAACGGTGCACATGTTTTAGGTTATGTGGGCCCATTAACTGAAAACGATCTTGCAAAGGACGGCGGAAAGAGTTATTTTCGGAGTGAGTCCATCGGAAAATCAGGTTTAGAGATAATGTATGACTCTTTCCTTCGGGGCAAACCCGGTATTCGTACATTAATTGTCGATCGTAAGGAAGCGATAACTGCACAAGGTGAAAATACTGCCCCCGTGCCAGGAGATCACTTAGTGACATCACTGGACGCGCGATTACAAGCTGCAACTGAAGTTGCTCTAGCTGATGCGGTCAAACGTGGAAGAGCCAACGGATACACCTCTGATTCTGGTGCAGCAGTGGTTGTGGATATAAAAACTGGCCAAGTTCTAGCTATTGCTTCGTACCCAACATATGACCCCAATGCATTCGAAAAAGGTTTAACCGTTGCGCAGGCATCCGATCTTTTTAGTGAGAAGAAAGCTGTCCCTGCACTTTCTCGTGCATTGCAGGGACTTTATGCTCCGGCATCTACTTTCAAGGCAGTATCCGCGGTGGCGGCAGCGTCTGCGGGATACAGCTTAAATGCATCGTATAACTGCCCGGCCGAAGTCCAAGTTGGAGATAGAGCTTTTCAAAACTTTGAGAGCAAGTCTCAAGGGACGATGAGCTTAAAGAAGGCAATAGCGGTCTCATGCGACACGATTTGGTATCGAATCGCATTTGATGAATGGCTTCGTGACGGTGGTTTGCGTCCAAAAAATAACCCGAATGACTATTTCTTCAAGGCTGCCCAGAGTTTTAACATTACTCAAAAGACTGGTATCGATCTACCCTCTGAATCATCATCTCGACTTGCAGATCGTGATTACAAAAAGAGTTGGTACCTACAGAATAAAGATTTTTACTGTAACTATAAAGATCGTGCGAGTAAAGCGCAGCAGACTGCATTCTTAGTCTTACTTGCCAAAGAAAACTGTTTAGATGGTGACAAGATTCGAGCTGGCGATGCAGTGAACTTCTCTATCGGTCAAGGTGACACTGTCGTAACGCCATTAAAGTTAGCGCAAATGTATTCTGCCATTGGTAATGGTGGAACGATATGGCAGTTGTTAGTTGGAAAAGCAATCGTTAAAACTGACGGCACTGTTGTTAAGAGAATGCTTCCGAAAAAGCTTGGCACATTAACTGCATCTAAAGCAACTTTAGATTTTTTGCATGGTGCACTTCGCGAGGTAGTTATTTCCGGAACTGGCGCAGGAGTATTTGCGGGATTCCCAATACCGGTGAGCGGAAAAACTGGAACTGCTGAAGTTTTCGGCCGAAATCCAAATGGTTCGCTTAAAGACAACACCTCGTGGTTCGCATCTTATGCACCTAGCAATAATCCGCGCTTTGCAGTTGTGATGATGGTGAGTCAAGGTGGCTTTGGTGCA
Organism: Actinomycetota bacterium; assembly: GCA_009700025.1. Classification (GTDB taxonomy): domain Bacteria; phylum Actinomycetota; class Actinomycetes; order Nanopelagicales; family Nanopelagicaceae; genus Planktophila. Next base: position 3,658 of record WLMW01000040.1, on the reverse strand, counting down.
TCCACTTCTGGAGTTGGTGTACGAAAAATTTATGAAGCACTCTTCGGCGTAAAGGGAAACAAAATTGTCCCTGGTGATGCAATTTTCCCTACCGGAAAACCACCAACAAAAATTCCAAAGATTTCGCCAGCAACTAAGCCTAAGATTGCCCCATGAGCCAAATACAAGCCCGTCAACGCCTGTATCGCAGGAGTCGCTCATCAATTTTTCATGGCTTTGATCCAGTTCTTACATTTGCTGTGGCAATGCTATTAATCATCGGAACATTGTTGGTTTATGCCGCAACTCGTGATTGGTATGCCAGAAATGGTTTAGATCCACAGTATTACCTCAAACGTCACGTCATCAACATAATAATCGGGGGATTGTTAGCATACGGAACAACAGTAATTGACTATCGCTTATTGCGGGCATACACACCGATTTTTTGGGGCTTAGGAGTCTTGGGTCTACTCATTGTTTTAGTTCCAGGCCTTGGCACCACGGTAAATGGAGCGCGCGCTTGGATTTCACTTCCTGGTGGCTTTCAAATACAGCCAGCCGAACTTGCAAAAATTGCAATAATCATTGGAATGTCATTGTTGCTTTCAGAGCGAACCCATGACAGTGATGAACCTACGTCTCGTGACGTTCTTCAAGCGTTAGTTGTTGCGGCTATTCCAGTTATCCTGATTATTTTTCAACCAGATATGGGAACAGTTTTAATCATTAGTGCCTCAGTTGTCACGATTATTGCAGTCTCTGGTGCACCTACACGTTGGGTAGTAGCGTTATTAATCCTTGCAATTTTAGGTGCAACAGTGGCGGTGAAAGTAGGTGTCATTAGCCAGTATCAAATCAATCGCTTACAGACTTTTGTTGATCCAAATGCTGATACGCAAGGTGCGGGTTATCAATTACGACAAGCTCGCATCACAGTTGGATCTGGCGGATTGATTGGAACTGGATTGTTTAACGGGCCACAGACAAATGGTCGATTTGTTCCCGAACAACAAACCGACTTTATATTCACTGTCGCAGGTGAAGAACTTGGATTCTTAGGAAGCGGTCTTATCCTTTTCTTGTATCTGCTTATATTGATGCGAGGATTTTCAATTGCCCGGCGCACTAGTGATCCCTTTGGCCGATTAGTAACCACTGGTGTGATTGCTTGGTTTGCCTTTCAGCTATTTGAAAATATTGGAATGGCATTAGGCCTAATGCCAATGACAGGCGTGCCTCTGCCTTTCATCTCCTATGGGGGCTCTTCGATGTTCGCAACATTGATCGGTTTCGGTCTTTTGCAGAACGTCCACGCTCGTTCACGGGGCTAAATCCGCGTCCGAGTAGGAGATTTCGCCCTCCTCTGCCATACTTACACCAGAAGTTCAGCGCGGCTCGCGAATCCATCGCGGCAAAAGCCCAGCGCGGACAGACCAGAAAAACCTAAACGGGATTTTTTAATGACAAGCGTTTTTAAATAAGCGCATAGAGGATTTGGTGCCATGGCGATTGAGCCTAAAACACCGCGCAAGCGTGCGGTCAAGAAAGCAAAAGCGAGCCCAGTTGAAACGGCTGAGGTCACAGAAGTAAGCGTTGACGAGAGCAAGAAGCCTGCCCGTAAAAAAGCGGCGGCTGTGCCAGTTCCAATTTTTCAAGCCGCCCCTGATAAGCCGGTTGCTAAGGCAGTCCGCAAGAAAGTTGTAGACGCTCCAAAAGCTGAAAAAGCCCAAGTGGAAGCAGTATCCACATCTGGTCCAGATGATGAAGAAGATCGCGCAAACCGTAACCGTCGCCGTCGCCGTGGCGGTCGCGGACGCCGCAAACCTGGTTCTGAAGTTGTTACTGAAGATAGCGATGAGACCGCAGAAAGCTCAACTGAAGGCTCTACTCATCGCCGCCGCCGACGTCGCGTAGCAGGTGCAGATGGAGTGACACCTGGTGAAACAGTTGTAGAAGATGGCGTTGTTACTGTTGTAAAAGTCCGCGAAGTTCGGGAACGCCCAGTACGTCCCGTCCGCACCGAGCGACCAGATCGTTCAGAGCGTCGCAGTAGCCGAGCATCTAGACCAGATCGAAGTGATCGTGGTGGACGCAGTGAATACCGCGAGCCATATCGCAAGCGCGGAACAATTATTACCGATGGTGAATTTTTAGCTCGCCGTGAAAATGTTGACCGCGAAATGCTAGTTCGTCAGATTGCAGATCGTACACAAATCGCGGTTATCGAAGACGGCGTCATGGTAGAGCATTATGTGAATCGAAACAGCAATGTTTCATATGTTGGAAACGTCTACTTAGGTCGAGTTCAAAATGTTTTGCCATCGATGGAGGCAGCTTTCGTTGATATCGGTAAAGGGCGTAACGCAGTTTTGTACGCTGGTGAAGTTAACTGGGATGCTGCAGGAATATCTGAGTCAGAGCCACGTAAGATTGAAACAGTCTTAAAGAGTGGGCAAAGTGTTTTAGTTCAAGTAACTAAAGATCCAATCGGACAAAAAGGCGCTCGCCTTACGAGTCAGATTTCATTGCCAGGCCGCTATGTTGTTTATGTACCAGGCGGAGGAATGTCTGGAATTTCAAAGCGACTTCCAGAGACAGAGCGCACTCGCTTGAAGGCAATTCTGAAGAATTTAATTCCTGAAAGTGCAGGAGTCATTGTTCGTACTGCAGCAGAAGGCGTAAGCGAAGAAGATCTCACCAGTGATGTTGCACGCCTGAAGGCTCAATGGGATGACATTTTTGCAAAGAGTGAGAATCCTAATTTTCATCCACCTGCCGCTTTGTATCAGGAGCCAGATCTTGCAGTACGTGTTATCCGCGATATCTTTAACGAGGATTTCCGCAAGTTAACAGTTCAGGGCTCTAGTGCTTGGGATGAAGTAACAAACTATCTTGGATTCATTGCACCAGAGTTAACTACCAAAATTGAGAAATACACTGGAACCGGAGATTTGTTCTCGGATTTCCGAGTAGAAGAGCAGTTAGCTAAAGCATTTGATCGCAAAGTTTATTTACCGTCGGGTGGCTCTCTCGTTATTGATCGCACTGAAGCGATGATTGTGATTGATGTCAACACTGGTAAGTTCATTGGTAAGGGTGGCAATCTTGAAGAGACTGTTACCAAGAACAACTTAGAAGCGGCCGAAGAGATTGCACGCCAACTTCGACTTCGCGATTTAGGTGGCATCGTTGTAATCGACTTTATCGATATGATTTTAGAGTCGAACCGTGAAATGGTTCTGCGTCGTTTAGTGGAATGCCTCGGTCGCGATCGTACAAAGCACCAGGTTGCAGAAGTTACTTCGCTTGGTCTAGTCCAAATGACACGCAAGCGCGTTGGGCAAGGATTAATCGAGGCTTTCTCAACTACTTGTGATTCATGTAGTGGTCGCGGAATTCATATCCACATGGAACCAGTCAAGATGAAGGCACCAATGCCTCAGCTAGATGTTCCATCTTCAAAGCATGAAGACGCTGAAGAAAAAGATGCCACTGAGCATGAGTTTCATGAATCTCTCAACGAAGACACTGCTGCCGAAGTAGCCGTCGTGGCTGAGCCAGTAAAGTCAGGGGGGCGTAAGCGCCGCCGTGCCTCATCATCGGGCGTCATTACTGCCTGATTTGAGGCTTCGAGCCTAAGCGGGTAACCTTTACCCTTCACCAACTACAAGAGTCC
>WLMW01000004.1 GCA_009700025.1 Actinomycetota bacterium | reverse complement strand
CCAGATGCCTCGGGTGAGATGATTGCCAAAGAGTTTGAACGGTACTTGCGCAGGAAACGTGAAGATTAAAACTTGATGCCCAACAAGGTGTCCAAAGTTTTTGCAAAAACTTTTGCATCTCCACCACTAGATCCTTCAAGAGTTAGGTCCACCCAGGAATTAACGACTGAAATAACTAGCGGAGTATTCAAATCATCAGAAAGCGCTGCAATAATCTCTGAAATAACTCTGGAAGTTTCGTGCACGCGTTCTTGCAAAAGCGCTAAACGAAGACGTTGAACGGCCAGTTGACTATCACGGAGTAATTCATCACTCCACATGCGATCACGTCGGTAATGATCGCTCATAAGAGCGTAACGAATAGCCATTGGGTCTACTCCTTGACTGACCAGAGTAGAAACTAGAACTAGATTTCCCTTGCTTTTACTCATCTTTTCGCCACCTAAACCAATCATGCCGGCATGTACATAGCTGGAAGCTAACTCCTTGCCAGTTAAAACTCTACTCTGCGATCTACACATTTCATGATGAGGAAAAATTAAGTCACTCCCCCCGCCTTGGATATCGATCAACTCTGACTGGTCGTCTGCTGGCTTCAGATATTCCAATGCAATAGCTGTACATTCAATGTGCCAACCTGGTCGACCTGTTCCAAAAGGTGATGGCCAACCTGGTTCGCCTTCGCGCTGGGACATCCATACTAAGCAATCCAAAGGATTCACCTTTCCAGTCAGCGTGGGATTTCCACCACGTTCTGAAAACATCGTCTGCATTTGTGCTTCACTTAAATGCGATAGTCCACCAAAATCTGATTCGGATGAGTTGATAAAATAGAGATCCTCTTCAATTGCATACACCGAATTTTGAGCATTAAGTCTTTCTATCGAATCAATAACCAATGGAATCGCTTCTACTGCGCCTACATAATGTGTGGGTGGAATGACTCTCAGATTGACCATGTCATTAGTGAACAGACTGATTTGTGAATGTGCTAACTCTCGCCAATCAACTCCATCACGTTGCGCTCTTTCAAGCAATGGATCATCAATGTCGGTTATATTCTGAACGTAATTAACTTCAGCTTTACGAGCACGAAGTAAACGAATAATCAGATCAAAAGTTAGATAAGTAGCCGCATGGCCAAGATGTGTTGCATCGTAAGGTGTTATTCCGCAGACATAGATTCGATACAGAGATTTTTCGGGAAGTAATTCCTTCGATCCAGACCTAGAATTTGTCAAATATATGTTGGGTATCTGGATACCACTAGTCAGTGTTGGTACATCGACTTCTTCCCAAGGCTTCATCTCATAATCCTAGTTAGAGTTCAATCAAAATGCCGGCCATGGAATTGCAGGCCAATCAGAACTGGGCATGGGCATAACGCCCGATGATAATAATCTCTCAATACGCATTTTCAATGCCGATATCTCCTGGAAAGTAAGGTACGGCGTTAAATCTAAATCTTTGCGCAAAACCTCACGGGCAAACTCCAGTTGTTCTTTTTCAAACATAGTTAAAGGCTCTCCAGACCACTGCCACAACACAGTACGCAACTTGTCATCAACATGGAAAGTTACTCCGTGGTCACAGCCAAAGAGCTGTCCATTCTTTATAGGCAACAGATGTCCAATTTTTCTATCAGTGTTGTTTATAATCGCATCAAAGAGGGCCATGGCCCGAAGTGATGGGTCATCCGTTGCGAAATAGTCGGCAAGATTTATCTCTTCATCAATGCTTATCCATTCCTGCACCATGCCGAAACCATACGGTCCATCTCTCAACACAGTTAGTGGTACGAGATTGAACTTCAGTGACTCACTGACCAAATATGCTGCATATTCACGGTGCGCAAGATTTCCATCAGGAAAATCCCACAATGGCCTCTCCCCCGCAATTGGTTTATATATACAACTTATGGATTCCTCTGACAAGCTCAACGTTGCAAATAAAGTAGCGTTAGATGCATCGATCAATCGGCCGCTTACAGTCAGTTCGCCGTGGATCATGAGCTGAGAATTATCGACGGTAGCCATTTGCCCTCGGACACAAATGACCTTGCGGGTCTATAGCGATTCCACAAAATGGACAAGGAGGTCTGCCTGCATTAACGAGCGCTTTAGATCGTGTAACAAACGCGTTGCATTGATCAAGTGTCAGTGAGACTTTGAGAGAATTTTCTGCTTCATTATCTTCAGTAGCTATCTCGAATAGTTCGAGGCTCATCCGGTGAGACACTTCATCCCAAGCAAGCGATATAGCTCCAATCTCAAAATCCGGTTCTATTGGACTCTCCAATGCAGCTTCATCCTTTGGCAATCGTTCTAGCCGAAGAGAGAAATCATTACGACGTAGATCTCGAATAACTATTTCAAGACGTTCTGCAAGAGCGGCAACTTGAAGTTTTTCTACAGCTACCGTCACTAGGCGAGCCTTGAGTCGTGCTTGAATGAAAAATGCTCTCTCACCAGGTTGCCCAACCGTTCCGGCAACAAACCGATCTACTGACTCGAAATTCATATACCGGCTCCGCCTCCAATAAGTGGACCTTTACGAAATGGAGCATTGATGAGGTTTTCAAGATTTCCCGATGAATCATTCATCAGAGTCAAGCGGGCTTTAGATTCACTAAAATCCAAAATAGTGACCGAAGCGGGATCTATGACGATTCTTTGAAAGTCATCAAGATGCATTCCTAAACTTGAAGCTACGATTGACTTGATTACATCCCCATGGCTAACTAAAACTATCGACCCTTTACGACGCACACGAAGAGCATCGTGGACCGACTTCATGGCCCGCGATTGCATGCCAGCAAGTGATTCACCTGAAGGGAAATACATGGCGCTCGGATTATTTTGTACCGTCTTCCACATCCTTTGTCGTGACAACTGTGAAAGTTTCTTTCCACTCCAACTTCCATAATCAACTTCAATTAGATGTGGATCTTCTTCAATTTCAATACTACGATTATTGGGTTTGCCAGTTGAGTCCCACCAAGGATTGATTGTCTCCGCGCAGCGCTCCAGTGGACTTATTCTTATCGCGGCAATTTTTAAAGCTCCTAAGCGCGTGATGAGCGCCTCTGACTGCGCGATTCCCTTGGCTGAAAGATGAACTCCAGAAGTACGACCAGAAAGAACACCTTTGGCATTGGCCTCCGAGTGGGCATGTCTAATCAAAACTACCTGCATATAGTCAAGGCTATCGCAGGTTTTCGCACACTGCCTTGCTAAGGTCGCCCCATGGAAATGCGACGAGCTGGCAATAGTGGGCTAACGCTCTCTCGATTAGGTCTCGGCACTATGACGTGGGGCCGTGATACTGATGAGCATGAAGCAGCAGAGCAATGTCGTGCGTTTTTCGATGCCGGTGGGAATTTTCTAGACACTGCAAATACCTATGGGGATGGTGATAGCGAAAGAGTTATTGGCGGATTGGTCGGCGTACTCATCAATCGCGACGATCTAATAATCGCAACAAAGTCGGGTTTGAATTTTCACGAAGGAGTACGGAGCGTGGATGCTTCTCGTCATACTCTTATCGCAGAACTAGATAAGTCACTTGCTCGCCTAAATACTGATTTCGTCGATATGTGGCAAATTCATGCTTGGGATTCTTTGACGCCTTTGGATGAAACACTAGCGGCTCTTGATTATGCATACACAACCGGACGCGCTAGGTACGTTGGTCTTAGTAATTATGTTGGATGGCAGTTGTCACGAGCGGCGACTAAGCAACAGGCGAACTCTATGAAAGCTCCCATAACGACTATTCAATCCGAGTACTCGTTACTAAATCGCGAAGTCGAGATTGAACTCTTGGACTGTGCACATGAATGCGGAGTAGGTTTCTTGGCGTGGGCTCCGCTTGCTAGGGGCGTTCTCACTGGCAAATATCGAAACGGAATCCCAAGTGATTCAAGAGGTGCTGCCCCACATTTTGCAAAGCACATAGAGCCATACCTAGGTCCAAGAAGTAAACGAATCGTTGAAGCTATTTCTGTAGCAGCGACTGGACTCGGCTACTCACCGTTAGAGGTCGCACTGGCCTGGGTTCGTGATGCGCCAGGTGTCACTAGCTCAATCATTGGTGCTCGGACTGGCGCTCAACTCCGTGGCGTATTACAAAGTGAAGAGATCTCATTGCCAGAAGTAGTTCGTATCGCCCTCAATGATGTGAGCGCTTAAACGTTTTCTAAAAAGTCCTTGAGTACACGAACTCCGAAAGTTAACCCTTCCACAGGTACCCGCTCATCGACTCCATGAAACATCGCCATGAAGTCAAAATCTTCGTGCAACTTAAGTGGTGAGAATCCGTAACCAATGATTCCAAGATCAGCCAAGGCTTTGTTGTCAGTTCCACCACTCATTAAGTAAGGAACTGGAATGGCTTCTGAATCCTCTTTCATTATCGCCGCGCACATTGCATCCACTAAATCTCCCTCAAATGGAACCTCTAACGCCTTATCACGGGCAATAGTTTCAATTGTGATGTCAGGACCTATAAGTAATCGAATAGTTTCATTCAATTCATTTTCAAAACCTGGAATGAAACGACCATCGATAACTGCACTAGCAGAACCAGGAATCACGTTTGCTTTATAACCGGCTTCAAGCATTGTGGGATTTGCAGTATTTTGTAGAGTGGCACCAATCATACGAGCGGCGAAACCAACCTCTGATAGCAAAGGTCGCAAATCTGCTTCATCATAATTTTTACCTGTAGCACTTGCGACTTTTTTGAATAGTGCTTTTACCGTTGTGCTATATCGTTGTGGCCATTGGTGAGTACCGATAGTACTGACAGCTTGAGTCAACCGAGTGAGAGCATTTTCATCATTCATTACCGATCCATGACCTGCACGACCTTGTGCAGTTAATTTCATCCAGTGAATTCCCTTTTCAGCTGTTTCAATCATGTACAAACGTTTCCCGTTAGCTACAGTTACAGAGAACCCTCCCACTTCTGAAATCGCTTCAGTACAACCACTAAAGAGCTCTGGGTGTTTTTCCACCATCCAATGAGAGCCGTAAATACTTCCAGCCTCTTCATCTGCGAAAAACGCAAGAACGATATCGCGCGGCGGAACATAACCAGTTCGTGCCCAATCTCTAACAGTCGCAAGAATCATCGCGTCCATATTCTTCATATCGACCGCACCGCGGCCCCAAATCATTCCATCAATAATGTCTCCACAGAATGGATCAACGCTCCAGTCATCGGCATTAGCTGGCACAACATCTAGATGCCCGTGCACCACTAACCCTGGTCGATTGGAATCACGACCTGGAATCCTTGCCATCACATTGCACCGCCCGGGAGCAGATTCATAGATTGTTGCCGCGATATTCACTTCTGCTAATGAGGCGACGACATAATCGGCAACCGCTTTTTCATCGCCACGTCCTTCACCAAAGTTAACGCTTGGAATTCTGATGAGATCTTGACAAATCTGAACTGCTTCCTGCTCAAGGGTTGATGTAGTCATTTAGGCATTCTCTCACCCAATTGCTATCCTTGCGCTTCACTCGGTCCGGGTGGCGGAATTGGCAGACGCGCTAGCTTGAGGTGCTAGTGCCCGCAAGGGCTTAGGGGTTCAAGTCCCCTTTCGGACACATGCAAATCGCTGATGCACTCATCCTCATCCGCGAAATTCCGGACTTTCCTGAACCAGGTATTCGGTTTCAAGATATCACCCCCCTTTTAGCCAACGCCGAGGCATTTGCTGCCGTCACTCATGAGTTTTCAGCACTCATCAACAAGGGCACACTGGTCGCCGGAATTGAAGCCCGTGGTTTCATCTTTGCATCAGCATTGGCTCACAATATTGGATCTGGTTTTGTGCCCATTCGAAAAGCTGGCAAACTCCCATACACGTCCATCTCCCAAAGTTATGGCCTCGAATATGGAGCATCTACGTTAGAGATTCATGTTGATGCAATCAACAAAGGTGACAACATTGTCCTAGTAGACGATGTTTTAGCTACTGGTGGAACCTTGAATGCAGCCATCGACTTGATTCATCAATGTGGTGGCTCAGTAACCGATGTTCTTGTACTCCTAGAGATTACGGGTCTGTCTGGTCGAGAGAGCCTCACCGATTCGTTCCCAGCGATCAAGCTGACTTCGCTGGCGCTTATCTAATAATGCGTATATTACAGATTCAAGGGTTGCGCGCATTTGCTGCAATAGCGGTGACTCTTTTCCATGCACACATGGTTCCAGGTGGATTTATCGGCGTTGACATCTTCTATGTTATCTCAGGTTATTTAATAACTGGATTGATTTTGAGAGAGATTAAAAGTACTGGACGCCTCAATCTTGCCACATTTTATCAGCGCAGAATCAAACGTCTTCTTCCCACATCTGTTTTTGTACTCTTCGTAACCGCCTTGATTGGGTGGTTTGTGTTACCAGTAATCACGCGAGATGCCCTAGGCAGGGACCTTTTCGCGGCTGCTGCCTATGTTTCCAATTATCTTTTTGCCTGGTGGCAAAATGATTATCAAAATTTAGATGCCACACCTTCTCCGTTCATTCACTATTGGTCTTTGGCAGTAGAAGAGCAGTTCTATTTAGTGTGGCCTATCTTCATGATTCTCTTGGCCCGCAAAGGTAAACGTGCAATACTCACAGGAATCTCTGTTGTGACAGTTTTATCTTTTTTGCTCTCCATTTACCAAGTTGAGAATTCACCAATTTGGGCCTTCTACTCTCTTCCAACACGGGCTTGGGAACTTGGAATTGGCGCGCTATTGCTCTTCATTCCGTCCAAACTATTTAAGCATCGCATGCTTCCTTGGATGGGTTTGATCGCACTCGCAACTGCATCGTTTAAGTTTAGCGATAATACGGCTTTCCCAGGTCTGAACGCTCTTCTCCCGGTTTTAGCTACGGCTTTATTGATTGCTTCAATCCCTGTATGGCCACCCATATTTAACGATCTTTCCAATAATCGTCTTGCGCAATGGTTAGGCAAGATTTCATATCCACTGTACTTATGGCATTGGCCGGCACTTGTTTTACCAAGCAGCGCTTTAGGCAGATCTTTGCATTCGTACGAACGTGTAATTTGTATTGCTTTAACAATAGTTTTGGCACACTTCACAAACATATATATCGAAGAGCGATTCCGACACTTCAAAATACCTGCAAAAAGACTTTATCTCCTGGCTGTATCGACCACGCTTGCCTCACTATGTGCAGGATTCGTAATAGCTCAGACTGCTACGTCAACAATCACCACAAGTGGTTTGAATTCTTACACTTTTGATCTCAAGGAGATAGTAATGAAACCCGTTGTTTATGGCGATGGGTGCCATGTCAATTATGGTGAAACAAAATCCGGAGCTTGCACATATGGCGATAAAAATTCATCAAAAACCATAGTGCTTTATGGAGATTCTCATGCCGCACAATGGTTCCCAGCACTGGATGCTTTAGCGAAAGAAAAGGGATTCACATTAATTTCTCTTACGAAATCTGCCTGTCCATCTGTTTCTGCGGCTAGACCAGATAAGGGAGCATTCAAAAATAGCGACTGTGAGGCCTGGAGGAAAAATTCAATCGCCCGAATTCAAAAAATCCATCCCGATGCAGTCATAGTAAGCAGTTTTCAATATTACGCTCCAAGGGTCGGCTCAAAAGATCGAGAGCTTTGGTGGAGCGATGGGCAACAAAAACTCCTGGCTTCGTTAACAGGCTCTAGTAATAATCTCGTCTATATCTCTGACACCCCTCACCCAACAAGAGATATCCCATCATGCTTGTCTTCTGGAAAAATCAGCCGCTGTGACTCAAGTTCTCCCTCCACAGTGAGTGTCGTTCGAGGTTTTAAGGTCATAGATCCAACGCCTTGGCTTTGCGCCGAAAAATGCTTTTCGATCGTTAACTCCACTGTCGTATATCGTGATGCTTCCCATATATCTGTTGCGATGTCGCTGCAATTAGCGCCTCAACTCCAAGCTGCGCTTAAGGCGCTGGGAATATTTCTATAATGTTGTGGCAAGATTGCTGATGTGGCTGAGTTAATTTATTACTGCGGAACGATGGATAGTGGAAAATCTACACTTGCGCTCCAAACTGCTCACAACCATCAGAGCCGGGGTCGCAGCGGAGTAATTTTCACGAACAAAGACCGTGCGGGTACAGGTGTTATTTCATCTCGGCTCGGCCTTTCATCTCCCGCCATAGAAGTTGGTCCAGGAATGGACCTACACAAACACGTCGTCGACCACTTATCAGCGGGCGATCGCATTGACTACATTATCTGTGATGAAGCGCAATTTTATGCCAAAGAGCAGATTGAACAACTAGCAAAAATTGTTGATGGATTAGGGATCGATGTCTTTGCTTTCGGAATTCTTACCGATTTCCAAACCTTGCTCTTTCCAGGATCTGCACGATTAATTGAATTAGCCGATCGAGTTCAGGCTTTACAAGTTGAGGCACTATGTTGGTGTGGCTCGCGAGCCACTCACAATGCTCGCACCGAAGGTGGAGTGATGGTTATAGAAGGTGAACAAGTAGTCGTCGGTGATGTCACACCGGGTGCTGAAATTGCGTATGAAGTTCTCTGCCGTCGTCACCATATGCGACAAGTTACAGCGCGCGCATCGCGAGCTGGTCACGTATCCTCTCAACCTCTTCCATTTAACGAGTAACACAGTGAAATCTCGTGGTCTCGCCGCATTGAAAGCTAGCGAAGAATTGACACAGTTTGAATTCGATCGCAGAGAATTAAGACCCCATGATGTAGGCATTGACATAGCATTTGCGGGAATCTGTCACTCAGATATCCATCAGGCTCGCGAAGAGTGGGGACCCGCTCTCTTTCCTATGGTCCCAGGACATGAAATAGCCGGAACGGTTACTTCCATAGGTTCGGCAGTAACTAAGTTCGCTGTCGGTGATGCAATTGGCGTCGGCGTCTTTATTGACTCGTGTCGTACCTGCGCTAGCTGTTTGGCAGGACTGCAGCAGTATTGTGAAACTGGAATGACAGGCACATATAACACTTTTGAACGGGACGGAACCACGATTGCATTTGGTGGATACTCCACTAACTTTGTGATCAATGAAGATTATGCAGTCCATATACCCGGCAACTTGGCACTATCTGGTGTTGCACCTCTGCTCTGCGCCGGAATCACTTTGTACTCTCCGCTGAAAACTTGGGAAGCGGGTCCTGGTATGCGAGTCGGCATCATGGGTCTCGGCGGTTTAGGACACATGGGCCTTAAGTTTGCCCACGCAATGGGGGCTGAAACCACAGTCTTTTCCCACTCGCCCGAAAAGGAGACTGATGCGCGTGCGATGGGTGCAGATCATTTCATCGTCACTAAAGATCCACTCACCTTGAAGCCCTTGCGTAAAACCTTTGATTTAATACTCAATACCGTGAGCGCAGATCTTGATATAAATCTCTACCTTGAACTTTTGAAGTTAGACGGCACTTTAGTTGTGATTGGACTTCCTGGAAAACCATATGCTGTCAATGTTGGTTCATTGCTAGATGGAAGACGACGAATCGCCGGCTCAATGATTGGTGGAATTCCTGAGATACAGGAAATGCTCGACTTCTGTGGACGACATGCAATCCTTAGCGATGTTGAAGTTATCAATGCAGAGTACGTCAACACGGCGTACGAGCGAACTGTTGCGAGTGATGTTAAGTATCGATTTGTCATCGATGCAACTACTTTTTAGAGAAAAGAATGAACAAGCATTGCTACTAGCGGGGCCATTGCTAACGCCGGAAGAAGATTACCGACAGCAACATGTTTGATATTGAGTAAGCGCATTCCGATTCCAAGCAGGAGAACTCCACCGACGATTGTCATTGCATCGACTTGATATCCTTGTAAAATCTCCCCGAGGCCTAGACCAATAACCGTCCAGAAACCCTGATACACAGCTACAGGTATCGCTGCAACCGCCACTCCCCAACCAAGGGATGACGCGAAAGCCATTGCCGCGAAAAAATCTAATGTGCTCTTGAGCAAAAGTTGATCGATGCCATTAGACATTCCATCGCTAACGCTGCCTAAAATAGCAAGTGGCCCGATTGCAAAAAGCAACGACGCTGTAACAAATCCCTCCACGAAAGAACTCTCCGTAGATGCCTTGAATCGCCTACGTAGATTTTCACCAAGTTGATCTAAGCGATCTTCTAGTCCCAGTGCTGAACCAATCAGCCCGCCGAAAATTAGTGATCCAAGGACAACTAACAATGGCCAGCCCGATGGCAATGAATCAACATAACGGGAAGACCACATGGGTATCAACGCCGAAGCAGCGCCCAGAAGTGTGGCTAGACCCAAAACATCAGTTAGCAGCGTTCTGGTCTTTGAACTTAATCTATGTCCGACAAAGATTCCTAGCCCTGCTCCCCCAATAATTGCAATGACATTGATGAGCGTGCCTATACCTGGAAACATTGTTTAAGAATAGCCTGACAGCATCTACCGCGCTGCATTAGGCTTCTATAATGTCATCAAATGCATTTATGGAGTTTCTTCGTCCTCACCGTACAGTTCCAGTTACTCCATGGACTGCCACATCAAAATGGGATTTAGGTTTCACGCGAGTATTGATTTTATGGGTAGGGCTTTTTATCTTCGGTCTCGGTGATGCTTTCGTGATTCAGAGCAATATTGGAAATGCCCCTTGGTCTGTCTTAGCTCAGGGAATTTCTAGAAATCTGGATATCACGATGGGCTGGTCTACTTTTGGTGTGAGCGCTTTGGTGCTTTTAGGATGGATCCCGCTTCGCGAAAAACCTGGATTTGGAACTATTTCCAACATTGTCATCATCGCTTTAGCTATTGAATTAGGCGTGACACATATTCCTATGCAGGACAACTATTTCATCGGAATTCTTTACGCTTTATTAGGAATTGCAATGGTCGGAGCCGCTTCAGCTCTCTACATCACCTGCGGTCTAGGACCTGGTCCACGTGATGGATTGATGACCGGGCTTCACTTCAAAACTGGAGTTCGAGTCGGAAGAGTCCGCTTGGCGATAGAGAGCACCGCATGCGGGCTTGGGTGGCTTTTGGGTGGAACCATTGGACTGGGGACCCTCCTTTTTGCGCTCCTCATTGGTCAATCGGTAGCTATTGCCTTAGGTGTCGTGTCCCGAGTTACGGGCAAGTAACTACTACGCTAAAAGCATTCCCTCGGTCTGCGTAGGCCGCTTACTTCGCACGGGGTCGCAAACACCCCCGTTAACAAAATCAGAAAGGCGTTACTCATGCTGGATTCGTATTTTAAAATCTCAGAACGTGGATCAACAATTGCCCAGGAGGTTCGAGGCGGACTCGTAACTTTCTTTACGATGGCCTATATCGTGGCTCTCAACCCAATCATCTTGGCGTACTCACCAGATGCTAACGGTCAGTTCCTCTTCGGAGGCGCCCAACCTGCACCTGCAATGGTTGCAGCAACTACGGCCCTTGTTGCTGGTGTGCTAACAATCCTTATGGGTTCCATCGCCAACTACCCATTAGCTCTTGCGACAGGTCTTGGTCTCAACACTTTTGTAGCAGTTGGTATCGCATCAAAGATGACGTGGGCTGCCGCTATGGGTCTTGTTGTTCTTGAAGGTTTAATAATCTTGATATTGGTTCTAACAGGTTTCCGCGTAGCGGTATTCAAGGCGGTTCCACCACAAATCAAGATTGCAATCTCAGTTGGTATCGGTCTTTTCATCGCGCTCATCGGTCTTGTCGATGCAGGCTTCGTGCGCCGTACCGCTAGCGGTCCAGTTCCAGTTGGTCTTGGTGTGAATGGCAACCTTGTCGGCTGGCCTACAGTTGTTTTTGTTTTCGGAACACTTTTAATAATCGGACTAATGGTTCGCAAGGTCAAAGGCGCAATATTGATTGGAATCTCTGCAGCTACCGTCTTGGCGATAATTCTCCAAAAGATGTACAACATCGCGCCAGGATTCACACCTGGAAATCCTCCTACAATCGTTGACGGCGGGTGGGGGTTAAATATTCCTTCAGTCCCTACTGAGATTGTTGCAGTTCCAGAGTTTGATTTCACTGGTCAATTTGATTTACTGGGTGCCTTCAGCGTCGACAATGTTTCACTGATCGCAGCAATCCTGCTTCTATTTACCCTATTGTTATCTGATTTCTTCGACACGGTTGGAACAGTTACAGCAATCGGTCATGAGTCAGGTCTTGCTGACAAAGATGGCAACGTAGACAACATCCAGAAGATTCTTTTGGTTGACTCCATAGCAGCTGCCGCAGGCGGCGCTGCAGGTATTTCATCAAATACTAGCTACATTGAATCAGCAGCTGGTGTTGGTGAAGGAGCTCGTACTGGTCTTGCCTCAGTTGTGACCGGAATTGCATTCCTACTCACAACGTTTTTGGCACCGCTTGTAGCAATAATTCCTTACGAAGCTGCAACTCCTGCCCTGATCATCGTTGGTTTCCTTATGATGTCTCAGATCAAAAAAATCGATTGGGATGATTTAGGTATAGGAATTCCAGCTTTCCTCACGATTATTTTGATGCCATTTACTTATAATATCTCTGTAGGTATCGGAGCTGGATTTGTAACTCACGTAGTAATACGCATAGTCCAGGGTCGAGGCAAGGAAGTACATCCTCTGCTTCTTCTCGTATCAGGGTTATTCATGGTTTATTTCTTGGCATCACCGATTAATGCTTGGATTGGCTAACTTCGCAGCAACAGAAGTAGGAACGGCCATACAGATATATCTGTATGGCCGTTCTTCCTTTACCAATTTATTGGGGTACGGCCTAATGATGCGAGTAGCTGATTTGTCTGCGTAAATGGTTTTGACCCAAAGAAGCCCCGATATGCAGATAATGGACTCGGGTGTGCAGATGCAATAATCAAATTACTCTGAAAATACTCTGCAAGTTCCTGAGCGTTTTTACCCCAGAGAATTGCAATCGTTTCGCGACTGCCAAGAATTTCAGCGACTGCGTCAGTTACCTCCCGCCATCCAAAATCTTCGTGCGCTAAGGATTCACCTTCTTTGGTTGTCAGTATCCGATTCAGTAAAAAAACTCCCTGATTGGCCCAGGCCGATAAATCTCCATTAACTGGAATATCTCCTCCGTAGTCGCTGCGAAGTTCGTGGAAAATATTTCGCAAGGTTACCGGAAGCGGCCGGATTGACGAATCTACGGAAAATGCAAGGCCATGGGCATGACCTTTTTTAGGGTATGGATCCTGACCGATAATGACAACCCTAGTATCTTCAAGTGGCGTAGAAAATGCTCGTAAAATTTTCGAATACTCTGGCGCGATACTTTCTCCCGTTAGTTTCGCATCAATATTCTTGAACTGTTCCTTAAGTCCTGAAAGCTCTGTGCGCCAACTTGGGTGTAATTGATCAAATAAAGACATGCTAGTTAATTGCACGGGCAAAAAATCTACCCGAGATTGCACTGACTTCTATGGATGTCTCAAACACCGCAGAAATATGTTCACTGGTAATAACCTGTTCGATTGGACCAGATACAGCAATAACTCCATTCTTTAAAAGTAAAGCATGAGTAGTACCTACCGGAATTTCCTCAATATGGTGTGTCACAAGAATTGTTGCCGGCGCACTTGAGTCTGATGAAAAATTAGCAAATCTACGGAGTAAGTCCTCACGGCCCCCAACATCTAAGCCGGCTGCTGGCTCATCAAGCAATAAAAGCTCTGGATCAGTCATGAGAGCTCGCGCAATCTGGACCCGTTTTCTTTCACCCTCACTCAAAGATGCGTAAAACCGTTCACCGAGTTCTCGTACCCCAAAAGTGGTCAGGAGCGCTAAAGCCCGTGATTCATCCCAAAGATCATAATCTTCATTCCATCGTCCCAGAACCGCATACGCCGCAGTCAAAACTACATTTCTAACTATTTCTTCCCCAGGAATATTTTCCGAAGTTTTTGCGGAAGCGATTCCAATACGAGTTCGCAACTCAAAGAGATCAACTTTTCCCATAGTGCTATCCAAGATTGTTACTGTTCCCGTGGTTGGAAAAATTCTCGTTGAAAGGATTTCGAGCAGTGTTGATTTTCCAGCCCCATTGGGACCAAGAATTACCCAGCGCTCCCCCGCCCTAACTGCAAAATCTATTGGGCCAAGTATTGTTTCCTTACCTCGGCGGACAGAAACGCCACTGACTTCTAACACTGTATCGGTGGCCATAGAGCAAAAAGATACTGTGTAATTCGTCATTCCGCTTTGATTATGACCATTCTGGGCTAGTGATTCGCGATAACCTTGCGCTCTTATGGAAAGTGACGACGAGGAGTTTACCGGTCTTATCCTGCTGAGCGGGCTGGACAAACCCGGAATTACTCAGGAGCTATTTGCCGTACTCGCTCCATTTTCAATCACGATTCTAGACATTGAGCAGGTAATAATTAGTGGTCGACTAATTTTGACCATCTTGATTGGTCTCAATCCAAACCATGAGAAAGCAATCGAGGCCGATCTTATGGATTGCGCAGGACAGCTAGATGTTGATATAGCTACGCTATTTACTAGAACTGCTCACTCCAGCATCGCTATAAAACAAGGCTTACTTCACGTAGTTATTCTGAGCACCAAACTCAAACCGGCCGCAGTCGCTGATCTTGCGGGAGCTATTACGGCATGTGGTGCGAACATAGAGCGCGTATCAAGAACTGCATCGACGCCGGTAACTGCTATCGAATTCATCCTCTCTGGTTCGAGTCAAGACATAGTGAGTAGCGCACTTTCGCCGGTCGCAGCCACCCACGGAGTGGATATTTCCGTTTCCAAAGGAGGGCTTTTACGTTTTGCCAAGAAACTTGTTCAACTTGATGTAGATTCAACTTTAATCACCCAAGAGGTGATAGAACTGCTGGCAGAAAAAGCAGGTGTTGGTGAACAGGTAAAGACAATTACAGAGGCAGCAATGCGAGGGGAATTGGATTTTGAGCAGTCTCTGCGAGCACGTGTCCTACTTTTAAAAGGATTACCTGAATCGACATTAGCCGAAGTGGCTGATGAAATAGTTTTAACACCTGGTGCAAAGACTTTAATCAAAACGCTTCATAAATTAGGTCATACGGTTTCTATCGTATCGGGTGGTTTCAGCGATGTGATTGCTCCCATGATCACAACTTTGGGCATCACTCATTTTCGTGCTAATAAACTCTCGATTTCTCAGGGGTTTTTAACAGGCGAACTCGAAGGTCCCGTTATAGATCGTGCTGCTAAAGCTCAGGCGCTTCGTGATTTTGCAGAATTAGAGTCAGTAACAATGGAGCAGACGGTTGCTATTGGTGATGGAGCCAATGATCTGGACATGATTGCAGCAGCAGGATTGGGAATAGCCTTCAACGCCAAGCCTGCTGTGAGAGCAGCGGCAGATACCAGCCTTACTGCCCCTTACTTGGACTCCGTTTTATATCTCTTGGGAATTCCGCGCGAAGCCATTGAAGAGGGCTAAAACTAAACGCTATAACCGGCAAGCATGAATATCAGTCACTAAGATTCCACGTGCGCCGATAGTCCATAGTTCGTCCATCAAGCGATTAGTATCTTTGCGAAGCACCATGGCCCTGACCGCAACCCATCCGCTTTTCTGTAACGGTGAAATGGTTGGAGATTCTAGACCTGGGGTGATTTTACAGGCGGTATCAACGCTGTCCGTTGGAACATCGTAATCAAGAAGTACGTACCTACGCGCGGTCACTACACCCTGTAGCCGACGGATGAGAACATGTAAATCTGCAGGAATCTCAAAACCTTCACGAGCGATCAGTACTGCCTCGCTCATCAATATCGGATCACCAAAAATTTTCAAGCCAGCCTGTCGCAACGTATTACCCGTACTTACAACATCGGCAATAACATCGGCTACACCTAATCGCACACTGCTTTCGACTGCACCATCTAGGCGAACCACTTGTGCTGAAATATTGTGTTGTGCAAGGAAATTATTGACAAGCCCTGGATAAGCTGTTGCAACCCGTTTGCCGGATATCTGCTCAAGAGTCCACACGTGATCGATCGGAGCCGCAAAGCGAAACGTGGACGCACCAAAATCTAATGAGAGCAACTCCACAGCATGGGCTCCAGAGTCGATTAACAAATCGCGGCCAGTTATTCCTGATTCAAGTTCTCCGGATCCTACGTAAATTGCAATATCTCTGGGCCGTAAATAGTAGAATTCAACGTTATTTTCATTATCGATAAGTATTAAATCCCTGGAGTCACTTCGTTGCCTGTAGCCGGCTTCCTTAAGAATTTCAATAGAGGAATCAGCAAGTGAGCCCTTATTTGGAACAGCTATTCGCAACATTATGGCCAACTCTCTTAGAGGAATTTATAAATATCATCAGGGGTTAATCCGCGGGCTAACATCATCGTCTGAAGGTGATAAATCAACTGACTAATCTCTTCTGCCAGGGCGGCATCCGATTCATGTTCAGCCGCTAACCAAACTTCCCCTGCTTCTTCCAAAATCTTTTTACCGATTTCATGGACACCGGCTTCGACCGCAGAAACTGTTCCCGAACCTTGTGAACCGGCCAATACCTTGGCTGAGAGCTCCACCCACAAAGTGTCAAATGATTTCATGCCCTAAGTTTACTATGAAGCTTTGCTTGGCGTTCGCCTATTAGTTTGTAGATTTTGAGATGCGCAGCCATGAAATGAAGCCCCATACAACAAAAGGGCAATAAATCGCATACAACGTACCTGTTGGATAGTACCCATTGCTGAGCGCGAAAGGGACTCCCACTAAATCCACAGCAATCCAAACCAACCAAAACTCAACATAACCTCGACTCATTCCATAAGTAGCTAATGCAGTGCCGGTAAAAATCCACGTATCAACTAGCAACCAGGTGCCGCTCTCACCAAGTAATTTAAAAATCTGCATTGAGAGTACATAGAAAACTATTACCACTGGCAACAGAATCACTCTCTCGCTTTTTGTGGTCCAGCGAGGTGAGACCGGAGACATTGTTGTACCTGACTGTTTGCGATTCCGAGACCAACGTATCCAACCATAGACACTGACAATAATGAGTAACAGATTTCGACTTGCTTGCCCATAAAAATTTGCGGAGGGTTGGTCGGAGTAGACGAAGACAGCACCTAGAAATACTGTGAAGAGGAGACCATCACCCAAAATTCCGATCGGCCAGGCCGCAACTTTTCGTCGGGCCCCTAAAATCGCACTTGTTAATCCAAGTAATCCGCCAACTAGCTCCCGCACCGCAATGGATTTACTTCCGAAATGAATATTTGTTTCAAAAAGCCATTTGATTAACAGCATGATTGCTCTGTCTACTCTCTAATTTGCAGCCGAGTTAGCAAGAATACGTAATGAATTAACCATCTCAGCCGGATTATCCGATTTGAAGACGGCGCTTCCAGCAACGAACACATCTGCCCCTGCTTGTGCTGCTTCTGCAATAGTATCTATTGAAACACCCCCATCAACTTGCAACCAGATTGGGCGATCTCCAATAATCGAACGGGTTCGACGGACTTTATCCATCATCTCATGCATAAAACTCTGACCACCAAAACCGGGTTCAACCGTCATAATCAAAAACATATCTATATCATCAATAAATTCGGCGTAATCATCAATCTTTGTACCTGGCTTAATCCCTAGACCGGCTCGGGCGCCTGCATTTCGTATCGAACGAAGAGTGGATCCGACATTTTTCACGGCCTCTGCATGGATAGTCACACTTGCGCACCCTATTTCAGCATATGTGGCTGCTATTTCATCTACATCTGCGACCATTAAATGTGCATCGACAGGAATCGGACACGAATTAACAATTTGTGAGGCTTGCTCAAAGTCAAAAGTAAAATTGGGCACGAAGACATTATCCATAACATCTAAATGAATCAAATCGGATTGAGCCGCTATGCGACCAATCTCAAAACTTAAATTGCCCAGATCCGCATTGAGAATGCTCGGTGTTATTCGAATTTCACGAGACATGTCTGAACCCTAACTTCTCTTCTTCAGAAGTGCTAGATACATGGAATCAGTACCGTGTCGGTGCGTCCACAATGACAGAGCACCAGCGCGTATGCAGCCCTCAAGGGGAACTGGAATATATTGTTCGATGTTGACTAACTCCATGCCTGGGTAATTTTTGAGAATATCATTTACCTGCACTGTTGTTTCAGCAAAATGAGGAGAACACGTTGCGTATCCCAGAATTCCATCAGTGGCCAGAACTCCTATAGCAGCACTAATAAGTTCACGTTGCAGCTGCGTAAGAACGCGTAAATCCTGTAATGTCCTACGCCATCGCACTTCTGGCCGGCGTCGTAAAGCGCCAAGGCCAGTACACGGTGCATCAACTAAAATCGCATCAAAAGTTTCACCATGAGCATCAATATGCCTACCGTCTCCAGTCCAAACGCGAGCCCCGTGAACCACCCGTTTTACTAATTCTGAACGTGGAGTAGAGATTTCATTTGCGGTGAAATTGATACCCCGTGAAGTTGCTATTGAAGATAAGAGAGCCGCTTTCCCGCCTGGTCCAGCACATAGATCTAACCAAGATTGACCCTGGGCGGCAGCGGCAAAAATACTTGCAACCAATTGGGAGCCTTCATCTTGCACCCCGGCCAATCTATGTCGCACCAGTTCGAGTTCTCCCGGATTGCCTTTCCATTGTGCGCCGTAAGGGGAATAACGAGTAGCTTCTGCCCCGATTTCAATCAGTTGTTCTTGTGTAGAGAATCCAGGCCATGCAACCAATGTTGGGATAGCTGGAATGTTGTTAGACATTAATGTTGCTTCAACTTCCTTCCAATCCTTGAGTAAGTCAAAATAGGCCGACACAATCCACTCCGGATGCGAGTAATGAATAGAGAGACGCGTAACCGGGTCCTTAATATCTGCAAGAGGTGAAAACCACTCTTGAAAACTTTTGCGTGTAACACCGCGAAGAAGCGCATTTACAAAACTAGCTTTTGACTCCCCTAATCGTTTTCTTGCTACTTCAACCGTTGATGCTACTGCAGCGTGATCGGGAATTCGCATCTCATGAATTTGATGGACTCCTAACCGAGCTACGTCTACTATCCCCGCATCAACCTCCGACCAGGGGCGATCACTGATTTGAGCCAAGACCCAATCATGTTTTCCTTGCATTCGAAGTGTTCCATAAACAAGCTCAGTCACAAGATTACGATCACGCTCATCTAACTGGCTCGCAGAAAGGGATTGCGGCAGAAGCAAATTTGAGTAGCCCTCATTACGATTGACCTCTGAGATTAAGTCGAAAGCTAATAACCGCGATGCTTCAGGCTTTGGGGCTTTGAAGGTATTTCTTCGCGCCTCAACCAAAAGCTGCACCTATCGAAAGTTTTGCTCCTCTCGCCCACTCTTGTGCGCTCATTTCTCTTTTTCCAGAGGGCACAACAGATACTAAAGCGATTGATGTTGATTTGCCACATCCAACATAAACACCATCGTTAGTAGAAGTAATCTCACCTGGTAACAGTGGCACGTTAACAGCGTGTGCCTGATTAATCTTAAAACTTTCACCTCTCCACTTAGTCCATGCCCCTGGAGCAGGATGAAACGCCCTTACTTTTCGAACAATAATCTCTGCCTCTAATTGCCAATCTATCAATGCTTCCAACTTTGATATCTTTTTCGCAGTACTTGTTTGGCCAGACTGCGCAACTGGCTGTACATTCATCGAAATATCAGAAAGGGTTTCGTCTATCACTTGTGGGCCAAGATGTGACAACGCCTCAAGAACTTCCTCGGTTCTCCAATCTTCATGAATAGCAATTTTTCTACTCCTATACATCGGGCCGGTATCCATTCCTTCATCCAGTGCAAAAACACTCACACCGGTTTCATGTTCACCGTTTTCGATTGCACGTTGAACTGGCGCAGCCCCGCGGTAAGCCGGCAGAAGAGAGAAGTGAAGGTTGATAAAGCCGTACCGCGGGAGTATCAAAACCGCTTTCGGAAGAATCACCCCATATCCAATAGTTATGACCAGATCCAGGTCATCAATAGCTCCAATTAACTCTTCAGAGGACTCGGGTCGAAGTAATGTGATTTCATGAGCTAACGCCCATTTGCTGACTGGGGATGGTGATATATCTCGGCCCCGTCCGGCAGGTCTATCTGGTTGAGAAATAACGCAACAAACTTCATGTGACGAAGTAAGCAGCCATTCAAGAGTTGGAAGTGCAACATCTGGAGTAGCTGCTACTCCAATGCGCATTAGGAAATCCGTCCGAAAATACTATGTGGAGACTCTTTAATTTTAATTCTGGATTCTGAGGTATTGAACCACTCAGACTCTCTTATCTCTCTCATGGCCAACTTCCGGTCTTCAGGGGTTAACCGATCAATAAACAAAACTCCATCCAAGTGGTCTGTCTCATGCTGCAGAGCGCGAGCTAAAAGCTCAGTTCCTTCTATTTCAATCGGTTCTCCAAACATATTAAAACCCCTAGCCACTGCGCGAATAGAGCGTGGAGTTGGGTAAGACAGGTTTGGAAAAGATAAACAACCCTCATCATCAATTTCAATGTCTGATCCTAGATCTAAGCTGGGATTTACGAGATGGCCCAGAACATCATCTACATTCCATACGAATACTCGCAACGAAACTCCTATCTGCGGAGCTGCCAATCCAGCACCCGGCGCTTCGAGCATCGTCTGTGTCAAATCTGTCACTAATTTTCTCAACTCTTTATCAAAATCCACGACGAGAGAAGCTGGGGTGAACAAGACTGGATCCCCAAAGTGTCGTATCTCATGCAAGCTCATGGCTCAATACTACCAAAACTTCACAATGAATAAGGGTCCACCCTGATAACGAGATGCTCTTTCTTTGCAATGCTCCGTCTACGTTGTAATTCATGTAAAAATGCAGTCAAGTTCTGGGAGTCTTGCGTTGCACAATAGAGAACTATTTTGGATTTTAACTTTCCTACAGGTATCGGACCAAATATCTTTGTGGAAGCGGGAATTCGTTCATCTGTCATCGCTTTCTGCAAACCATTTACTAGCCCTGTGAATTCATCTAAGGGACCGGTTATCACGAAGCTAGAAACAAAGGGTGGCAGTGGAATCTCTTGATGCTCTGCAAGCTCAGTTTGAATCATTAAACCTGGATTCCAACGCATGAGGGCCGAATTTATTGGATGTCCTGAATCGATGCACAAGAGAACCGCCCCATCTGGACTTACCATCGCTGCCGTTTCAAAAAAAAGTTCTCTAGCACGCTCTTGCGCACGCAAATCAGGATGAGAGAAGAACTTTAACCCCTCTAAAATCACTACTGCCCCATAACCGCCAGAGACTTTTGGTGCTGCTCCGGGAGTAGCGATAACAATTGCGGTTTTGTGAGCAATCTCCTTTTTTATGACATCACCATATGAGAGGAAAATTGGAAACCCCATAAAAGCCCGAGAAATTTCCTCTGCTGCACGTTCAATTCCTCGTCCAGCTATGTACTGTTTATTTCGCTGACAAAATTTGCATGACCATTCCGGGAAAGTTTTCAAACAAATCGTGCAACTTGGTGATGCTGTTTTAGAGTTTACGACTAACCGTGCACCGCAACTGCACATCGCCATATTTCTACAGTGCGCACAAACAACTGCGTTTCCATATCCTTTTCGGGTAATGAGAAAAAGCACGGGCCCAATGCTAAGAGCCTTCCTAATATCGGTGAAGATTCCTCCTGGTAAGAGTGCTCCATCATTCGAGGAATAGTTTTTGACTCTTAAGCGACATGAATCACTAATATAATTCAACGCTTTATCTTCAATGAGCTTTGAGATTTCCAAAGATGGAACATAGCCAGTGAATACAAGATTCAAATGCTCTAATCCATGGCGCAGGAATGCTACGTCGCGTACATTCCAACCGGGACTACGAATCTCATAGTGCTCATGCGAAGACTCTTTATAGATGAAAATCGTAGCCAAATTATTTACGGGGGTGAATATCGCAGATCGTGCCCCAATGACGATAATGTTGTCCGTCGTCATGGACTTTAGATAGTTTTCATATCTAACATCGCGAGACTGTGCACTATCAAGACGAAGGTATGCAAAACCTAAAGAATCGATTGCCGAACAAATTGCGACAACATCAGCCTCATCTGGAGCAATAACAAGAACTGAGCCTGCCGCCAGCGCCGATACAGCAAGGGAGGCAAGGGAGATATCCGGCGGAGTTTGTGGAGTAAATGCGATGAAAGAGAGCAACCCAGCCCCCGAATTAACTCTCTCTATCTCGCCATTTCTAGGCAGTTCAATTTTATCGACACGTGCTACGCGTGGGGGTATTGCGCTACGTAAAATGTCAAAAGGATTAGTGCACCAATGCGTTGCTACTTGAGCGATCAGCTTAAGAGAGTTTTTTGTTGCAACCGGATGTCTTGAGAGAACTTTAGTTATGGGTCTGATAGTGCCAGTTATATGCGATTCGCTCGATCGCTCTACAACGATCGCCTCGACCTCCCTCCCATTGAAAGGCACTTGTACCCGCACACCGACATTGACAAATATTGATAAGAATTCCGGAACCGAATAGTCAAAGACTTCATCGAGATGGTAAACCCCAGTATCCACCCAGAGACGAGCAAATGGTTTATCACTTGCAGGAATATGATCACGAGCAATTACCTGCGCCTTCAAGCGCAAGCGGCCCGACGTACTCATTGGCTATTTGATAGCGCTCTGAAGAGCACTCACACGATCGGTGCGTTCCCAAGCAAACTCAGGTAATTCTCTTCCAAAATGACCGTATGAACTGGTGAGCTTATAAATTGGGCGCAGTAAATCGAGATCACGAATAATAGCCGCGGGACGCAAATCGAAAGTTGCAAGTACTGCATCTTGAATTTTGGAAACTGGAACAGTTTCCGTGCCAAAAGTTTCAACAAAAAGCCCTACTGGTTGCGCTTTACCAATTGCATAAGCAACTTGTACTTCGCAGCGACGGGCTAAACCCGCAGCAACTACGTTTTTGGCAACCCAACGCATTGCATAAGCAGCAGAGCGATCCACTTTAGAAGGATCCTTTCCGCTAAAAGCACCGCCACCATGCCGTGCCATGCCGCCATAGGTGTCAACAATGATCTTTCGACCAGTTAATCCCGCATCTCCCATGGGTCCACCAATGACAAAGCGCCCCGTTGGGTTTATGAGGACCTTAAGGTCCTTGCGAGGTAAATCGATTGTTGCCAATATTGGTTCAATAACGAACTCCGTAATTTCAGGTGTTAACTTGGCCACAACGTCAACATCTTCTGAATGCTGGCTGGAAATGACAACAGTGTTCAGTGCTACCGCGCGATCACCATCGTATTCAATAGTTACTTGAGTTTTTCCATCCGGGCGTAAATAAGGCAGTTCACCTGACTTGCGCACCCGAGATAATTGCTGAGCTAGAGCGTGTGCAAGCCAAATCGGTAAAGGCATAAGCTCCTTGGTGTCATCACAGGCATAACCGAACATTAAACCTTGGTCGCCGGCACCCTGTAAATCCAATGGATCCGCACCGGCAGCTACTCGGTGTTCATACGAGTCATTAACACCTTGGGCAATATCTTGAGATTGCTGACCGATAGAAATTGAGACTCCGCAACTATTGCCATCAAAGCCTTTAGCCGATGAGTCATAACCGATGTTCAAAACAGTATCTCGAACAATGGTATTCACATCTGCATATCCGTTAGTTGTTACTTCGCCTGCAACATGCACTTGACCGGTAGTAATTAACGTCTCTACCGCTACGCGACTCTTTACATCTTGTGATAGCAAAGAATCGAGAACTGCATCAGAAATCGCATCTGCAATCTTGTCCGGATGTCCTTCAGTAACAGACTCAGAAGTAAATAAACGTTTTGACATGTATTTAACCTAACTGCCGTGCGGCATAATCAAGGAGTAAATGTGCAAGAGCGTCTTTGGAGACTTCCTTGAGCGCTATGTCCGCACCAGTGCGTGAGAGAATCATACCCTGCGTTGTATCTTTCCCAAAGATAGCACCATCACTGACGTCATTTACGTAAATTGCATCTAATCCTTTAGCCACTAACTTGGAACGGGCAGCCTCTGTGTGATGACTAGTTTCAGCCGCAAAGCCGATCATTATCTGACCCTGCTTGGTCTTTGAAAGTTCCGCCACTATGTCGGGATTTGGCTCAAGGTTAATCGAGGTTAAAAAAGTTTTCTTGATCTTCTCAGTAAATCGTTGAGTCGGCTTTGCATCCGCTACAGCCGCACACATAACAAGCACATCGCAGAGCGGGAACTCATGTAGCAAGGCTTGATGCATCTCTTGGGCGCTTTCTACTTCAGTAACTGTGACTCCTCCAAGTTCTTCAGTCGACATATTTGCTGCAACTAAATGGACATCAGCTCCCCGTAATAAAGCCGCCGACGCAAGTGCTACCGCCTGTTTCCCACTTGAACGATTACCAATAAAGCGAACAGGGTCAATTGCCTCACGAGTTCCTCCGCCACTAATTAAAACTCGCTTACCTACAAGGTCACGAACATTTCCAGTTATTACGTCAAACTTTTCAATAATTGAAGAAGTCTCTGGAAATCTCCCCTGACCTGAGTCACGACCAGTCAACCGACCAGTCTCCGGCTCCATCACAACATAACCACGTGACCGAAGAGTTTGTACATTTGCAATAGTTGCAGGGTCCAGCCACATCGCAGGATGCATTGCAGGAACAATCAATAAAGGTGCTTCAGACGCCAGAACTAAATTAGTAAGTAAATCATCGGCGCGCCCCATGGCTATACGTGCAATCAAATCTGCAGTAGCTGGCGCGATAACAAAAAAATCTGCTTTTTGAGCCAGGGAGATATGTGAAACCTCATGGACGTTGTCCCAAACCTCGGTACTGACCGGTCGACCGGAAAGTGCTTCCCACGTTGCCGAGCCAACAAAGTTCAAGGAGGACGGTGTCGGAACTACCGTGACGGTATATCCTCGATCTTGGAGTCTGCGCAACAATTCGCAGGACTTATATGCAGCAATACCTGCACCAACTCCAAGTACTACCTCACGATTACTGGCAGACATGGGAGTGGAAAAGTTCAGTTAAGCCGTTGGTTCGAGATTTTCAATCGTGAGTAGGCCTTCATTAATTTCACGTAAGGCAATAGATAGCGGCTTCTCATGAACATGTGTCTCAACCAATGGGCCTACGTATTCGAGTAATCCTTCACCCAGTTGGGAGTAATAAGCATTAATTTGGCGGGCACGTTTTGCCGCGTAAAGAACCAAGCTGTACTTGGATCCACTTTTATCTAGAAGCTCATCTATTGGTGGATTTGTTATGCCATCCATAGTTATTCCCCGCTCATTTGCTATGTAATCCTCTGGTCAAGAGGTTAATGCTATCAGTTGTTCAACTACCCGTTCGACCTGATCATTGACTACAACAACGTCAAAATTTGGCGCTGAAGCAAGCTCGTCCTGCGCCAGTTGCAACCGCTCTGCTCTCCTTTCAGGGCTATCCGTGCCTCGGCCGACAAGCCTTGCTACTAACTCTTCCCACGTTGGTGGTTCCAGAAATACCGTAATCGCGTTCGACATGTGGGCTTTGACTTGTCGAGCTCCATCGATTTCAATCTCAAGCAACACGTTGCGACCTGCCAGTAATGCCTCTTCCACCGGAACGCTAGGAGTGCCATAGCGATTTCCAGCAAACTCAGCCCACTCCAAAAATTCATCATCTCGAATACGACGTGAGAACTCATCCTCAGTAATGAAGAAATAATCTACGGCATCGATTTCATTGGAGCGCGGCGCTCTTGTCGTCGCTGAAATACTAACCCAAAAATCGCCCGTAGCTCTCAAGCGAGAAGCGACTGTACTTTTACCAACACCACCTGGACCCGAAAGAACCAATAATTTTCCAGGTGTAATATCTCGTGCAGTTTTCATAAACTCTCTTCGTAGATCTCTCATCTGATGTCGGCCAAGTCCGGCAATTCTACGCGTTGGTGAAATATTTAACCGCTCCATCAAGGCCAATGCGCGAACATTTCCAACTCCACTGACAGCTTCCAATAGTTCACGAACCCTCATTTTTGCAATTGACTCTTCGTTGCTTGCTATTTCTAACACCGTATCAATGGAAAATTCGCCACTTCTCACTTTGGCCTTAACGTCAGCTCGACGCTTTCTTGCTTCCAAAGCTTTTACAAGTGCTGTAGCACGTTGTTCTGCTGAGAGAATAGGAGGGTTTACCATGAAAATAACCTAGTCTAAAGAGATTGAATTAGAGAATTTCTGAAGTGATTTGCTCAGCTCGTTCACGCATGGCCTGAGCGCCATTCATCCAAGCAGACGTGATTGGTCGTCCAATCACTACCAGATCCGCACCTCTGTCTATCGCCTGTCGCGGTGTCATGGTTCGCATTTGATCATCAGAAGATTGAATATCGGCTGGCCTAACACCAGGCGTGATTATCTCGACTTGCGTTCCAATAGCTTTACGAATTTCCACTATTTCGAGCGGCGAACACACAATTGCTCTAGCTCCACCAGAGACTGCAATTTTAGCTAATCCCACTGCGCTCTCGAGAGCGCTTTGGCGGTAACCAATAGCACTCACATCGGCCTCTGATAAAGAAGTCAGAATAGTTACTCCTGTGACGCTCGTGAATTTAAGTGCCTCAGCGGCCGCCCGCACCATGGCTTCGCCACCGGAGGCGTGCACCGTGAGATAGCGTGGTTTGAGCTCAGAAATCGCAAGCGCTGCCCCCTTTACCGTGTGGGGAATGTCATGCAGCTTAAGATCTAAAAAAATCTCTGCATCAGTTGAACTTGAGATTGCGCGAACCCCATCATGACCAAAATTTAGAAAAAACTCTAGACCTAATTTGTAAACTCGAATAAGGCCGTTAGTTGCCTCAATCCAATCCAATGCTGTTGCTAAATCAGATGTATCTAACGCTAAGACAATTGGCGCACTCTTACTCAAATCAATCACCTTCTTCATCCCGGTGTGCAAAACCTACGGCATCTCTAAACGACGTAAATCCTTTAACCTGCAATAACTCTTTCAACTCATTTTGGATAGTTATCAAAGCGGTTGGATTTCCAAAACTTGCGGTACCAATTGACACTCCACTTGCTCCAGCTGCGATCATCTCTAGGGCATCACGACCGCTAGAGATACCGCCCATCCCGAGAATTGGGGTTTTTGGTAGAGCTGCGTGTACCTGATAGACAGCGCGAACAGCGATTGGTTTTATAGCTGGCCCAGATAATCCACCAGTTTTCCCACCTAAATGCGGGCGCATAGTGTCAAGATTTATAACCATCCCCAATACAGTGTTTATCAATGCGAGAGCATCAGCGCCAGCATCAACAACTCCCGTGGCAATCGAGACTAAATCTGTAACATCAGGTGATAGTTTTGCGATGATGGGCAGCTCTCCACCGAGAGTGCGTCGAACACCATCAATAACACGTCGAGAGGCTTCGGGGTCACAAGCAAAAACAAGACCTCTATTTTCAACGTTTGGGCATGAAATATTGACTTCAACTGCACTAATCCCTGCAACAGATCGTAACTTGCGCGCAAGCGTTGAATACTCTTCAACGGTTTCTCCTGCAATAGAGACCACAATGCGTGCTTTCTGAGATATTAAGTATGGAATATCTTTTTCAATAAAAGCATCAATCCCAGGGCCTTGCAATCCAATTGAGTTAAGCATGCCACTAGGTGTTTCAGCCATCCGTGGAGTTGGTCGCCCGCTGCGAGCCTTGGACATCACTGATTTTGTTACTACTCCCCCAATATCACTGAGAGGAAAAAATTGTGCCAACTCCCGTCCGGAACTAGCACAACCACTTGCAGTGAAAATAGGAGACGGAAACCATGCGTTCCCCAACGTAGTAGAAAAATCTAATTCACTCATAACACGTGACCTACTTTATCCCACTGAACTAAAGCTCCATCCATTACTGGACCATCAATGCATGATCGCAGCATAGAAATCTCACCCTGACTATTAGCCACTGGTAAAACGCAGGTCATGCAGATACCAATGCCACAAGCCATAGACTCTTCAACCGCACACTGATGGATTACTTCTGACTGCATTGTTATCTCGTTTATTGCAGCAAGCATCGCCATAGGACCGCATGAATAAACAACAGCTATATCCAAATCATTGAGAAGCGCTGGAATTGGGTCGGTAACGCGGCCCTTTTGACCCATCGAACCATCCTCTGTGTAGATGCGCAAAGAGTTTACGGAGCGTTTACCCTCCATTGGCGCATAGATCTTGTTCGCAGTACTTGCTCCGAGAAGCATGTCCACTCGGCAACCTCGAGCGTTGAGAACTTCTGCCAGACCAAACAATGGTGCAGAGCCATATCCTCCGCCAACAAGTAAAACTTGAACTGGTTCAGTGGGAATTCCGAAAGCCGTTCCTAACGGAGTAACAACATCGATTATCGCTCCTTCTTCCTGCGCACAAAGCCATTTACTTCCCTGTCCGTGTGGTGCGACGATTAATTCAATCGTACCTCCAAAAGATTGACTCTTCGTTACCCGAGATATGGCAAAGGCTCTGCGCAATACCATCCGCGAGGTATCACCACCTACATTAATTGCGACAAAATTACCTGGCTTGCACTTATCTGCGTTGTCACCCACGTTGAAAATAATCTGATGATACTGGCCAACACGTTTATTGCTAACAATCATTGCATTCAACTGTGCTGCACTTTTATTGATTTGGGTCATAATTTTCCTAACCACTGCTGCAAAGATTTAATTGAAAGTTCATTTGATTGAATGAAGCGAATGCCTTCAACTGCCGCGTGGAAACCCGCAGTTGTCGTAATAATTGGTATTGAGCGTTGAACAGATGCGGTACGAATAAGCCATCCATCAGCACGCGTACCTCTTCCAACGGGTGTATTGATTACCAAGTCAATTTCTCCAGAATTTATTATGTCTACAATAGTAGGCTCACCCAACGGACCAGTTCCATCTGAGTTTTTGCGAACAGGAAAAGCAGTTACGCCGTGCTCTGCCAGATACTTGCATGTTCCTGATGTTGCCAAAATAGAAAAACCCAAGTTTACTAAGCCCGCAGCGGCGAGAGTACCTGAAGCTTTATCTTTATCCGCTAGGGATATAAAAACAACGCCTTTCTTCGGTAGCGGACCAAATGCGGCTATTTGGGACTTCGCATAACTTTCTCCAAAGCTGGGGGAAATTCCCATCACTTCTCCGGTAGAGCGCATCTCTGGTCCAAGAATTGAATCTACCCCGCGGCCATCACTCCGTCGAAACCTATTCCATGGCAATACAGCCTCTTTCACCGAAATTCCTCTCGCTATCGCATCGCCCGACTCGGGTAATAAACCCTCTTGTCGAAGTGAATTAATCGAAGCGCCTAGAGATATTCTTGCCGCCGCCTTGGCTAAAGGTACTCCGGTGGCCTTACTAACAAAAGGAACCGTGCGCGAGGCGCGTGGATTTGCCTCAAGAACATAAAGGATATCGGACTCAATTGCGAATTGAATATTGATTAATCCAAGTACTCCAACAGAATCTGCAATTTTTTGTGTCGCCTCTTTTATTAGCACAAGTTGATTATCTGAGACTGTCATTGATGGCAGTACACATGCACTATCACCACTATGAATTCCCGCTTCCTCGATGTGTTCCATAACGCCACCCAGAAAGAGTTCAGTACCGTCATAAAGGGCATCAACATCTATCTCTATCGCGCTATCTAAAAATCTATCAACGAGAACGGGACGATCAGGTGTTATATCTGTCGCTCGCGAAATAAAACCAGCTAAAGCTTTGTCATCGTAGACAATCTCCATACCCCTTCCGCCCAAAACGAAAGAAGGTCTAACAAGGACTGGATATCCAATTCGTGAGGCAATAGAAATTGCTTCGAGCTCTGATGCAGCCATACCGAATTCGGGAGCATTCAAACCTTCCTTTGCCAATATTTCACCGAATGCACCACGTTCTTCGGCCAAATGAATAGCTTGAGGACTAGTTCCCAGAATGACAACACCATTTGCTTCCAATCCAGCTGCTAGCCCAAGAGGCGTTTGTCCTCCCAGCTGTGTAACTACACCTAGAACTGGACCTACCAGACTTTCCGCATGAATAACTTCTAAAACATCTTCTAGAGTGAGTGGTTCAAAATATAAACGATCACTTGTGTCATAATCGGTTGAAACCGTTTCAGGATTACAATTTATCATGACAGTTTCAAATCCAGCTGCGCGCAGTGCAAATGATGCATGCACACAGGAATAATCGAATTCAATCCCCTGCCCAATTCTGTTTGGTCCACTACCAAGAATAATTACTGCAGGAGTTGTGCGAGGTCGAACTTCTGTCTCCTCTTCATAACTTGAATAATGATAAGGAGTAAAAGCCTCAAACTCAGCGGCACACGTGTCTACAGTTTTATAAACAGGACGTATTCCTAGATGGTGTCGTACTCGTCTCACCTCATCTTCAGGTATCCCCCGAATCGCGCCAATTTGTGCATCAGAAAAGCCAACGTTTTTCGCTCGCTTCAAGACTTCAAGACTTAGTTCACCGAGTTCGCCAATCAGGGACACCTCATCATTTATGATTTCTATCTGTCTTAAATACCATGGGTCAATTGCGCACGCTCTGTTTACTTCGTCAATAGAGGCGCCAGCCCACATAGCTCGTTGAACTTGTTGAAGTCGGTACTCAGTCGGCACCTGCATGGAAAGTAGGAGATTTTCTTTCTCATTCTCGTCAACTTTGGACCAAGTGAAAATTGCCTCCTTGCGCTCGAGAGAGCGCAAGGCTTTCATTAGAGCTTCTGAGAATGAACGGCCGATAGCCATTGCCTCTCCAACACTTTTCATGGTCGTGGTCAATCGTGGATCCGCATCAGCAAATTTTTCGAAGGCAAAGCGTGGAACCTTTACCACAACGTAATCCAAGGTTGGTTCAAAAGAAGCCGGTGTGACTTTCGTGATGTCATTTGTGATTTCATCTAGCGTGTAACCAATAGCTAGTTTTGTTGCAATTTTAGCAATCGGAAAACCTGTTGCTTTCGATGCCAAAGCGCTGGATCGAGATACTCGTGGATTCATCTCAATAACGATAATTCGCCCATTTGCTGGGTTAACAGCGAACTGGATGTTGCAACCCCCAGTATCAACACCAACTTCTCTGATGATGTCTAGCGATAGGTCTCTTAACTGTTGATATTCAACATCGGTAAGCGTCATTGCAGGTGCAACTGTTATTGAATCACCCGTATGAACACCCATCGGATCAATATTTTCAATACTACATACAATAACTACGTTATCTTTTCTATCTCTCATTACCTCTAGTTCGTACTCTTTCCAACCAATAATTGATTCTTCCAGCAGAACTTCCGACGTTGGACTATGGCGAAGTCCTGCACCTGCGATCTGGGTAAGCTCATCTTTATTAAAAGCAATTCCTGAACCGAGTCCTCCCATAGTGAAAGAGGGACGTACAACAACCGGAAAACCCAGAGACTCGACACCAGAATAGATTTCGTTCATCGTGTGACAAATGATTGAACGAGCGGACTCCCCTCCGACTTTAGCCACTATCTCTCTAAATAGTTCGCGGTTCTCACCTCTATTGATTGCATCCACATCAGCCCCTATTAAACGCACTCCATATCGTTCCAGGATTCCAAGATCGTGCATTTGAATTGCGGCATTCAGAGCGGTTTGACCTCCAAGAGTCGCCAAGACAGCATCTGGCTTCTCTTTTGCAATAATTTTTTCAATAACATCAGGGGTGATTGGTTCAATATATGTGGCATCTGCAAACTCAGGATCAGTCATAATAGTTGCAGGATTTGAATTAACAAGGATCACGCGAATTCCCTCTTCACGCAAAACTCGGCAGGCTTGCGTGCCAGAGTAATCAAATTCGCATGCCTGACCAATAACAATAGGTCCGCTCCCAATTACAAGTACGGATTTAATGGCGGGATCTAATGGCATTATCCGTGGACCTTCTTGCTCATTAACTCTAAAAAACTATCGAATAGATAGGCTGCATCATGTGGACCGGATGCAGCTTCTGGATGATATTGGACTGAGAAAGCGGGACGATCCAATAATCGAATTCCCTCTATTACGCCATCGTTGAGGCTAATGTGGGTGACTTCTCCCCGTCCATACACAGTTGAAAATTCTCGATCAGCAGGTGCTTTCAACGCAAACCCATGATTATGTGAAGTTATTTCTACTTTACCGGTACTTCTATCAATCACCGGCTGATTAATACCTCGGTGGCCAAAAGCAAGTTTGTAAGTTTCGAATCCAAGAGCTCGTCCAAATATTTGGTGGCCGAAACATATTCCAAAGATCGGAACTTCCTGGAGCAATAACTCTCTAACTAGATCAATGATGACGTTCATTGTTGCCGGATCGCCAGGACCATTTGAAAGGAATACGCCGTCTGGATTTAGTTCGTTTATCTCTTCAATGGTTGCGTTAAAGGGAAGAACGTGAACTTCTACGCCTCGCGCCGCTAGTGCACGAGGTGTTGCAGACTTAATACCTAAGTCCAATGCCGCCACTACAAATTTCTTCACTCCTACAGCAGGTACGACATATGCATGTGGGGTTGAAACATCGGCGACTAAAAATGCTCCTGACATGGATTCTACTTTGCGAACCTCTATCACCATCTCTTCACGCGAAAGTTCTAGTCCTGAGAAAATTCCAACACGCATGGAGCCACGATCGCGTAAGTGACGCGTAATGGCCCGAGTATCAATTCCTTGAATTCCGACCACTGATTGATCAATTAAAGCTTGCTCTAAATCCTTCTCACTTCGCCAATTCGATGTCAGCGTTGATGGTGTTCGCACAGCAAAACCAGTAACCCAGATCCTCGATGACTCGTTATCTTGATGATTAAAACCAGTGTTACCAATGTGTGGGGCGGTCATTACAACAACCTGTTTATGGTAGGACGGGTCGGTTAGAACTTCTTGATATCCGGTCATGCCAGTTTGAAACACAGCCTCTCCAAAGACTTTCCCAACAGCGCCCCAGGACCTTCCCTCAAAAATTCGTCCGTCGTCTAAAACAAAATATGCAACACTCATTTTTTGCCATTTGCTTGATTAATTACACCATTGAGTAAAGTTGGAACTCCATTGAAGAATGTATGCGTGATAACTCCAGGTAACTCATAGCCGTGAAACGGAGTATTGCGACTTTTAGATGTAACAAGATCTCTATCGACAATCCAAGTTTTTTTAGGATTAATTACAGTCAAGTTTGCACGTGAGCCAACGGCTAAATTTTTACCTTGATACTCATAGCCGGCAATTCTTGCGGGCGCAGTAGATAAGCGATCCGCAACTTGCTCCCAACTCATTATTCCAGTGTCAATCATTGCCTTCTGAACAACTGAAAGCGCAGTCTCTAACCCAATCATTCCGAAACTCGCCTCAGACCATTCGCACTCTTTTGATTCCATCGTGTGTGGCGCGTGGTCTGTTGCAACAATATCAATGGTTCCGTCGGCTAACGCCTCACGCAAGGCCATAACATCTTTCTCGGAACGTAATGGTGGATTAACTTTGAAAACTGGGTCATACGAGCGCGCCAATTCATCAGTCAATAACAAATGATGAGGAGTTACCTCGGCAGTGACATTAATCCCACGTGCCTTGGCCCAGCGAATGATTTCCACTCCCCCAGCTGTTGTTACGTGAGCAATATGTAAGCGTGATTGCACATGATCTACAAGTAAGACGTCTCTGGCAATAATCGCTTCTTCGGCAATTGCTGGCCAACCTTTCAACCCGAGAATTGACGAGACGTTGCCTTCATTCATCTGCGATCCGATGGTTAGACGTGGCTCTTGCGCATGTTGAGAGATGACACCATCAAATTTCTTGACGTACTCGAGGGCCCGGCGCATGACGAGTGGATCAAAAACACAATTTCCATCATCACTAAATACGCGCACGCGAGCAATGGAATCCGCCATAGCCCCAATTTCAGAGAGTTCTTGACCTGCGAGACCACGTGTAACAGCCCCAATAGGAAAGACGTCGAGCAAGCCCGCCTCTTGCCCTAATCGAAATACTTGTTCGACAACACCTGCATTGTCAGCTACTGGTGAAGTGTTTGCCATTGCAGAGAGGGCGGTAAAGCCGCCCTTAGCGCCAGCTCTTGAACCAGAATCAACTGTCTCGGCGTCTTCACGTCCAGGTTGGCGAAGATGCGTATGTAAATCTACTAATCCGGGAAGAACTACCGAATCAGTCACGTCAAAAACTTCAGCGTCATTCGTGGCAATATTAACCGCAACTGAATCTATTACACCGTCCACGATAAGGACATCAGTCAGAGCACCGTTTGGTAATTGTGCATTCTTTAGTAGGTAGCGCTGAGACAAATTATTTACCGCCCACTTCTAGAGGTTGA
Organism: Actinomycetota bacterium; assembly: GCA_009700025.1. GTDB lineage: Bacteria > Actinomycetota > Actinomycetes > Nanopelagicales > Nanopelagicaceae > Planktophila. Next base: position 10,355 of record WLMW01000004.1, on the reverse strand, counting down.
CCCGCCAGTAAAACATACAGAATAGCCATCCTTACACTTACCCCATTGGCAACTTGTTCAACTATAACCGAGCGAGCACTATCAGCCACGTCGGCTGAAATCTCAAGCCCTCGATTCATTGGTCCCGGGTGCATAACTATGGATGTTGGAGACATGGTTGAGAGACGATCAGCGTTGAGGCCAAAATATCTTGAATACTCACGTGCGTTGGGGAAAAAAAGATCCGTCATCCGCTCTTGCTGCACTCGCAACATCATCACTACATCAACGGAAGCTACTACTTCATCAAAGTTATATGAGATATTAACTGGCCAACTATCTACGCCGACCGGAAGCAATGTCGGAGGTGCCACTAGAGTAACTTTTGCGCCCAAAAGGTTGAGAAGTAAAACATTAGAACGTGCAACTCTTGAATGTAATACATCCCCAACTATGGCTACTTTAATTCCATGTAAATCTGGTGCACCCTTTCCTAAATGTTTACGAATTGTGAACGCATCCAGCAGCGCCTGACTTGGGTGCTCGTGTGTTCCATCACCAGCATTGATGACACTTCCTTGCATCCATTCCGAATCTGCAAGACGTTGCGGTGCACCCGAAGCGCCATGACGTATCACGACTGCGTCAGCACCCATCGCCTGAAGTGTCAACGCGGTATCTTTGAGGGATTCGCCTTTACTTAAACTAGATCCTTTAGCAGAGAAATTAATCACATCTGCTGACAAGCGTTTGGCTGCAGCTTCGAACGAAATGCGTGTTCGTGTCGAATCCTCTGCAAACAAATTGACAATTGTGCGACCACGAAGAGTGGGAAGTTTTTTAACAGTGCCATCACTTATTCGAGCCAATTCCACCGCAGTGTCTAGAATTGAGATAGCTTCAGTTTTTGAGAGATCTGCGATTGAGAGTAAATGTCTCATCTTTGATCCTCCAGCATTACTTCATCGACTGAATCAATCTCAGTCAGATGCAGCTTTACAGACTGTGTAATTGAAGTGGGAATATTTTTTCCCACGAAATCAGCTCTAATAGGAAGTTCTCGGTGACCTCGATCTACTAAAACCGCCAACTGCACTCTGCGGGGACGTCCGATTTCTCCTAAAGCATCTAATGCCGAGCGAATAGTTCTACCAGAAAAAAGAACGTCATCAATTAAAATCACTTCCCGCCCTTCAACTCCTTGATGAGGAATTGACGTCGGCATGATAGGTCTCGGTGGGCGCATTCTTAAATCGTCGCGGTGCATAGTTATGTCGAGTGTGCCTACCGCGATTTCATGGCCTGCGAACTCACGCATGTGTACACCTATTCGATGAGCAAGATGTGCCCCTCGAGTGGGGATTCCAAGAAGTGTTATTTTCGACGAATCAGGATTAGCTTCAAGAATTTCATGGGAAATACGAATCAATGCACGCGCAATTTCTGGTGCAGACAGGGCAGAACTCATTTAAATCTCCTTCCCCATCTCTCTGGATGGGTCGTTAAAGGATGCTGGGGTGACTATATCATCACGCCAATGTCGCTGTGGATAAGCCATTACTGATGAGCCACGACCGGATTAGTCTGTCGGTCATGACTACGAACCAGAGTATCTGCGATCGCCTAAGAGCCATCAGAACCTCGAGGGGTTATTCACTGGGGGACGTTGAGAGGGCGAGTAACCGGGCAATTCGAGCTGTAGTTCTAGGTTCATATGAGCGCGGCGATCGCTCACTGAGCATTAAAAAAGCATTATCAATCGCCCAATTCTATGGCGTGCCGCTCTCGTATCTTTTAGAAGAGCCCAAAAATTGTGCATTCTCTACCTTCGCCGCGGTAATCGACTTACGGGAAATAAAGAAACTAGTAAAGAATCTAGATCAAAAAGGACTTCTTTCCTTTGAAATTCGGGCTATCACTACATTCATCAGTGGTGTGGTCAAACAACGAAATGACTACAACGGAGAAGTTTTATCAATTCGGGCAATCGACATCTCAACTTTAGCGATGACATTAGGTAAAAATCCTCAAGCATTACTTCAACTTCTGGGCGAGCTTGATTTAGTCCTTAATAATCGATAGCCAGACTATCTTTGATTGAGGATATGCGTCCAAGCACTCCATGAATAAATGCTGCGGAGCCATCTGTTGAGAGTTCTTTGGCTAGAGTAAGAGATTCGTCAATAGCTACACCATCTGGGATATTTTGTGACCAAAGAATTTCATATATTCCAATGCGCAATATATTCCTATCAACAGTAGGTAGTCGATCCATATCCCACCCTTGGGCATACGTTGAAATCAATTCATCTATCTTACGGAAATTATCTCCGACTCCCACAACTAGTTCACGCGTGTAATCGCGTATGGGTCGAGCGTCTGGACCTTCTTCAATCACATTGCGGCTTGTGAGGGTTTCAACAGCACTTGTTCCCCTAATATCGGCCTCAAAAAGTAAATCGAGGGCCGCTTTGCGGGCTTTGCTGCGTGCGGACACTAGTTGGCGCGGCCTTGGTAAGAACCATCACGAGTATCTACCATCACAATTTCGTCCTGTTTTATGAAGAGCGGAACCTGAATTTCAATTCCTGTTTCAACTGTTGCAGGTTTGGTTCCACCTGATGAACGATCTCCTTGAATACCCGGCTCTGTGTAAGTGATTCTCAAAGGAACCGATGCAGCCAGTTCGATATAGAGAGGATTTCCATCATGAACCGCCACAACAGCATCTGTATTTTCTAGCATGTAATTTGCCATCGCGCCGACGGTTGCCATAGAAATTGTTATCTGATCATACGTCTTGGCATCCATGAAAACAAAGTCTTCGCCCTCTTTGTAGAGGAACTGCATATCGCGCTTTTCCAAGATTTCGATATCTATTTTAACGCCTGAGTTAAAAGTTCGATCAATCACTTTTCCGGTTAAAACAGATTTCAATTTCGTGCGAACGAATGCTGGACCCTTGCCTGGTTTGACATGTTGAAAGTCAACTACGTTCCAAAGCTGACCTTCAATATCTAGGGTAATTCCATTCTTCATATCTGCTGTAGTTGCCACGGTTGAGCTCCACTCGTTACATTAGTTCGGCTACCGGTTGTGATAGCAAGGTAGTAAGGATACCTGCTCCGAGATAGTGATTTGTTCGCTTATTGGAGGAGGTTTTTAAGGGCAATTAACGCCAATACATAAGAATTCGGACCAAAACCTGCGATTGAACCCTGTGCGACTCCAGCAATTACTGATGTGTGTCGAAAATCCTCCCTTGCCATTGGATTCGAAAGATGAACTTCGATTAACGGCATTGTTAGCAACTCAGCTGCATCTCGAATAGCAATCGAGTAATGGGTGAAAGCTGCAGGATTAATAATGACAGGTAATTTTTCATCGGCGGCTTCATGCAACCATCCGATGATGGTTGACTCATCATCACTTTGTCTAACATCAGCGTCAAAACCATGAGTAATGGAAGCACTGATAATCAAATTTTTAAGTTCCCCATAATTGAGATCTCCGTATATAGAAGAGTCCCGAATATCCAATCGAGCCAAATTTGGGCCGTTAAGAACTAAGATCTTCATGAGGATATTCTCTCATATGCAAGTGCAAGTTGGGCTGGAGTTAAGCCTTCGATTCGATGAGTTTCTCCGATTGAAGATATCGCTACGAGACGAAGAGTAGACCCGCGAGTTTTTTTATCTAAATATAGAAGTGGCAGTAGTTCGTCCCAAAATGCACGAGGGTATGTAATTGGTAGTTCAAGTGAGGCAAGTAACTGCCGATGTAGTGCAACAATTTTCGAATCGAGATCGCCGTTGATACACGCGATTTCAGCCGCAAAAACTAAGCCAATCGCAACCGCTTCACCATGACGCAGTGAATACCTGCTGTGTATTTCAATCGCATGGCCAAGCGTATGACCATAATTAAGAACCTCTCGAGCAAAACTTTCCTTGAAGTCAGTTGAGACCACTTGTGCTTTAATCGTTACGGCAGCTTCAATCAAAGCAAGGGTTCGAGGAGAATCTGCTCTCAGTGTCTGAATGCTTTTCCCCTGAAGTAATTCAATAATATTACTCTCGGATATAAAACCGCATTTGATAACTTCGGCCATACCCGCCGCAAAATCACGATCTGAAAGTGTGACCAACCACGATGTGTCAATTAAAACCGCTGATGGTGAATGAAATGCTCCAATCAAATTCTTACCGAATTCACTATTAATACCAGTCTTTCCCCCGATAGAGGCATCAACCATTCCGGCGACACTTGTAGGTACCGCAATCCAATCAATGCCTCGCAACCAAGATGCTGCTGCAAAACCCGCAACGTCGGTCACAGCTCCCCCGCCTATACCGACAATGAGGTCTGTACGAGTAAACCCAGCCTCACCCAACAAATTCCAAAGGCGCGAAATATTCACGAAACTCTTCGCACCCTCACCATCAGGAACTTCAAAATAAAAGAATTGAGTACCAGAAGATGAATCTAATTGAACTCTGGGACGCATCTCCTTGGTATGAATGATTCCAACACGTGATCTTCCATTTGTAATCCGTAAAATTTCCGAAACCCAGTCACAACCAACACTTACTAAGTAATCTCTTTCAGCTTGGACGCTAATGTTTTTCAATGCCAGCACCTCTCAGAATCTCCTGTATCACTTGATCGGTAGTCAACGAATCAACTTTAACCACCGTTGTAGCCAACTTCTCATATATGGGTCTTCGGACTTCATAAAGAGCCTGCCATTGCGCTCTTGGATTGCCTAAAAGAAGAGGACGATCGCGCTTAAACCCCACGCGCGGCGCAGCGGCAGAAAGTGAAATGTCGAGAAAAACAATTGGGGATTCAATTTCCTGAAGAAGTAACTGCGCTCGTTCTGGAATCGGTGCCCCTCCACCCAGTGATACAACAGCTTTTTCATTTTCAAGAGCCTTGGTAAGAGCTTGGTATTCCAAAACTCTGAAGAACTCTTCTCCTTGATCGACAAAGATATCTGCAATTTTTCTTCCACTAGTTCTCTCAACAGAACTATCGGTGTCGATAAAGGAAACGGCTAAAAACTTTGCAAGCGCTTTGCCAACCGTCGACTTACCACTACCGGGTGGACCGATTAACACTAATAGTGGCATCAGTACGACTCACTTAAAATTCAAATTGTCCATATAGCTTTGAAAATTACGTTTAGTTTCGCTGACGCTGTCTCCGCCAAATTTTTCCAAAACAGCTTCAGCTAAAACTAAAGCCACCATAGCCTCTGCTACTACTCCAGCTGCAGGAACGGCGCATACATCTGAACGTTGATTGATAGCCTTCGCTGGCAGACCTGTAGACACATCGACGGTGTCTAGTGCTTTCGGAACAGTCGAAATTGGTTTCATTGCCGCTCTTACGCGAAGAATCTCCCCGTTAGACATGCCACCCTCAGTGCCACCCGCACGATCGGTTCTGCGCACTATGTTGCCATTCGGTGACTTTTCAATTTCATCATGAGCGACGCTTCCTCTGCGAGTAGCTGTTTCAAAACCATCTCCCAGTTCAACGCCTTTAATCGCTTGAATACCCATGATCGCTGATGCTAAACGGGCATCCAACCTACGATCCCAATGAACGTGCGATCCTAAACCAGGAGGCATATTAAAAGCCAAAACTTCTACAACTCCGCCCAAAGTATCTCCATCTGAATGGGCGGCTTCAATCTCAGTAATCATTAATTCGCTAGTTGCAGTATCAGCACAACGGACTGGGTCAGAATCAATACGTTCCATGTCGCCCTGTTGAGGCAGCGGCGCATTCATCGGAACTCGTACCGCACCAATGGAGAGAACATGGCTAAGAATCGTGATGCCAATACTTTGCTCCAAAAACTTTCGAGCAACTGCTCCGAGAGCAACCCGTGAAGCAGTTTCTCGTGCACTTGCGCGTTCAAGAATCGGCCGAGCATCGTCGAGATTATATTTCTGCATTCCGACAAGATCGGCATGCCCCGGTCTTGGCCGTGTTAACGGTGCATTACGTGCCAGGTTTTCAATTTCACTTGCCTCAATGGGATCTGCTGACATAACTTTTTCCCACTTGGGCCACTCAGAGTTTGCAACCTGCACAGAAATAGGACCGCCTTGAGTTAAACCCAATCGCACGCCCCCAAGAATTGTGACCTTGTCAGCTTCGAAACTCTGTCGGGCGCCTCGGCCTACACCTAATCGCCTACGGCTCAAATGCATATCAATATCTGCTGTCGTGATTTCGACGCTAGCAGGTATCCCCTCGATTATTGCACTGAGGGCCTGACCGTGAGATTCACCAGCTGTTAACCAACGCATCTGCGTATTGTTGCAGAGGTATAGAGCTACTCGCAGCCAAATAGAGCGTGGTTCCCATAACAATTGGAGCGGCCAGCGGAATACTGTCAGGAAATTTGTGGCCAGCTAGCCAAGATATACAGATTCCACCGGCTGATGCGATATAGATCCCAACAATTAGAATCACTAGTTGAGTTGCGTGGGATACGTTCAAAGCCAGGCAAATCAGGATGAAATATTTTGCATCCCCCATTCCCATGCCCAGAAAAACCACCGCTGTCATAGCTAAAAGAATTGCTAGAGCAATAGTCACAGGCGACCGAACTCCACTAAAAAGGCGTGACATGCCAACCCAATAAAGAATGAAGAGTAAATATATATTGGGGATTTTCCGATATTTCCAATCTGCAATCGCTATCGGAAGAGCAAACACTGCTATTGACAACATCCCACCATGGTAATCAAGGAAATTTGAATCTAAAAAACTATGTGGATGACTTTAAGACAGTAAGACTTCTGGAGCGCAAGAGACCTGACATGTCCTTTCTATCAAGAGGAGCTCCCGAGAATAGTTGAATCTGGTCAATTGCTTGATGGATGAGAAGATCTAAACCATCAATAATGTCTCCGCCATTGGCCTTCCAATTGACTAAAGCCATAGTTGGCCAAGGGTGATAGAGCACATCAAATAAAACTGATTTAGGCTTTTTGGGGAAGTAGTCGAGGAGAGAATCACTTGCTCCCGCCGGAGTAGCAGAAATTATCAAATCTGCTGATAGAAAACTCGGTGAATCACCCCAAGAAACAAAATTCAATCTTGATGTTTTTACGCAATCTCTCATATCCCTTTCCCGAGAAGAAGGCCTCATCATGACAGTTATGGACTCTGCTAAACCATCCGTTGCCGCTGCAGCAGCTCTGGCCGTTGCGCCTGCACCTATGATTAAAACTTCACCTGAAATTTTTTTGCCATTAGCCTCTATAGCATTAACAAACCCAGGGACATCCGTAGATGTCGCGTGCCAATTACCGTTATCTCTTAGCAATGTATTCGCACTTTTAATGGTGCGTGCGAGATCGGATACTTTGTGGGCCAGTGGAATGACTTCTTCTTTCAACGGCATGGTCAGTGAAAAACCCGTCCAACTATCATCACAGGTTGATAGAAAAGTAGCCAACTCACCACTCTTAACTTCGATGGGTGAATAATTACTCTTCATTCCTAATTCGTTATAGGCAACAGTATGTAACAATGGACTGAGCGAATGAGAGATGGGCGAACCTAATACCGCCGCCTTAATCATTTAAAAGCTCCCGCTTTTCGATTTTTTTCGTATAAGCGCTTCCAACTTAAAAACTCTGAATACGAAGATGTAAAGCGCGTATCTCCTGGCGCGACAGTTATCAAATAGAGCCAATCGCCAACGGCAGGACTTAGGACTGCCTGCATTGCATCTACACCAGGATTTCCTATTGGAGTTGGTGGGAGGCCGCTATTCTCATAGGTATTGTACGGCGATTTGATCAGCGTTGATGAGGTGCTCAAAAATATTTGCCCCCGAACCCTTTTAATGTAATGAACTGTAGAATCCATTTCTAGTGGCATTGAAATTTTCAAGCGGTTGAGCACTACACGAGCCACTTGAGAGAAATCTTTAGTGTCACCCTCTGCCTGAACAATCGACGCTATGGTCAGAAGCTGTAATGGTGTATACCGACTGGACGCTGCCAGAATATTTTGTCCAGTTTCTTCACTTGTGAATCGGTTTATCATCGCTTGGACTGCTTCAAGAGCCGTAGTTCCTTTAGCAAAACTATATTGAGCCGGAAATAATAGCCCTTCCGAGCTTGTGAAACCTTTAGGCAGAGTAACGTCTTTAAATGCCCGATCTATTTGCGTCTGAGAAAAACCATAGGCACGCAACATTTCAATCACTTCACTCTTCCAAGCGCCTTCAAAAATCTTTAGCAGGTTTGGAATTCTCGTTGGATCTAGAAGTTGCTCCAATGCTTGCTTGGCTGAAATACCTAGAGTCAGGCGATGCGCGCCTGGTGAAATTCTCTCAGATTTCTTATCTCCTACAGCAATACGAAAGAAAGCAGCAGAGGATTTCACAATATTGTTACTAAAGAGCAAAGAAGCAACTTCTGAACCGGATGCTCCTATGGGTATTTCAATCACGATTTCTTCCATGTTTTTTATGTTTGAAACTGTTGGAAAATCAGGTGCTACCGATACTCTGCTATTTAAGGAATGAAGGGTTGCGGTAAGCAGTAAAAATACCGCAAGAGCAAGGGCTAGCAATTTGACTCTCATGATTGACTCTTTTCAATCGCTATCGCAAACTCCAAAATCGCTACAGCAGCCATCTCATCGATGTGTTTCTTAGCATCTTTAACACTCACCCCAGACTGCTTTAATCCCTTTGCAGCCGTCACGGTTGATAAACGCTCATCAATTTCGATTATTGGTACCGAACTTATTGTTGCCAACATGGCACAGAAAGCCGTTGATTTATCGACAGCTATCCCTAAACTTCCATCCATATTGGTGGGCTTTCCCACATAAATGGCAACTGGTTCATACTCTGCGAGAATTTCTGCAATAGCTCTCTCAAGTTTTCGATCCCCCGACGCTAAAGTTGTAAGTGGCGAGGCGAGAATTGAATCTGGGTCAGAGACTGCAACCCCAATTCGTGCATCGCCGTAGTCAAAGGCAATTCGGCGACCTCGTTGCATGAGACGTTTACCCTAGAAGCGCAGAGGTTATTGCCAACAAAGCCTGTTCAGATTGCGAAGCATCAGTCCCACCGCCTTGAGCGAAATCATCTTTCCCGCCACCCCCACCGCCCAGAATTGTTGAACCAATCTTGACTAATGCCCCAGCTTTTATTCCCTGAGCTCTTGCCGCATCACTGGCAGCAACTACTAACACGGGTTTTCCATCGTTAACACTAATAAGAGCAACTACTGAGTTGGTAGCCTTTGATCGCAGTTCTAAAGCTATCTTTCGCAAGTCATCTCCAGAGATACCATCACTCAAAATTGCTGCTGTTGCTGAAATTTTGTTAAACATTTTCGAGGTCTTTGCAATTTCGTCCACCTGAGCAAAAGCAGCTGCAGAACGCACAGCACCTAACTCTTTTTCGATGTCTCTTATTTTTATGAGTAGCTCTGAAATTCGTTCCGGCAACTCTTCCACTCTTGAACCTTTGATAATCGTTGTTAAGGAGTTCAGAAGAATATGCTCTCGAGCTAGGAATTTGTATGCGTCTACTCCGACAAGTGCTTCCACACGCCGAACGCCTGCCCCAATCGATGATTCATTGAGCAATTTCACTACACCCAGCTGGCCCGAGCGCGTCACGTGCGTTCCGCCACATAATTCCCGTGCCCAATCACCCACACTGACAACACGTACTTGATCACCATATTTTTCACCGAACAGCGCCATTGCACCAATTTCTTTGGCCTGTGACTGTGTCATTGTCTGCGCTGTTACCTCTAAATTATCCAAGAGAAGGGTATTAACGCGCGATTCGACTTCGTTAATCACGCTATCTGGAACGGCGCTTGTTGATGGAAAATCAAAACGAAAACGACCAGGCGAGTTTTCAGAACCAGCTTGAGTCGCAGTTTCGCCTAGCACCTCTCGAAAAGCTTTGTGCACCATATGTGTTGCAGTATGTGCGCGAGATATTGCATCTCTTCGTTCAATATCAATTGATGCAAACGCTTCATTACCAATTTCAAAAGATCCTTGAAGAACACGACCACGATGCACAAAAATACCTGGTACGGGAGTTTGCACATCATCAATTTCTATAACTGCGCCATTTGCTAAGGTAATTGTTCCGGCATCGGCTAATTGTCCGCCGCCTTCTGCATAGAATGGAGTTCTCTGCAAGATAATCTCCACTTCATCACCGGTGTTAGCGTTTTGTGATGAAACTCCGTCCAATAAAATCCCAGCGACTTTTGTCTCACTTGTAACAGATGTATAGCCGCAGAATTCACTCTTTCCATGTTTATCAGCGATAGCACGATACTCACTTACGTCCGTGTGACCACTCT
>WLMW01000039.1 GCA_009700025.1 Actinomycetota bacterium | reverse complement strand
GGCTACAAGTTTTCCAGCATAGATTTCCTGATTGGTTAATGCAGTTGGCAAATTTCCTGTACCAATAAGTGCACTCTTTAAACTTGAACTAATCGCTTTAGATGAATATGCCCTAAAATCGCGTCCAATTGAAAAATCACCATTTGAATCTACAGGAAACTGCAGTTCCGGAATCTTCGTATAGATCTTTCCCGTGGAATCAACATATCTATAATAAGGAGTTGAATTCCATTCTGATGCAATACCTCCAGTAGAATAGCCTGATTTCACATCCAGAGTTAAATTCTTCTGAAGTGGATTACTAATCGATCCATCAACCCAAAATTGGGGAGCAACAAATACCAGTGGGCCTTTAAAATTGCTGGAGTTCATAAAGAGTGTCCATGAGTTATTACCGGCTTGTGATCCAAATGCATGATCAAATCTTGGCAAGTTGAGTGAATGCCAAGTAACTCCAAGCTGCGGGGCGGAATCATCCCTCTGAAAAACCATTCCATCGGGTGGCATCAATATTTGATTACTTATCTGGATTAGACCGGTTTGCTCTCGGGCAGTTGGAGTTTCCTTGAAAAAACCCCATCCTGGAGTCGCAAGTTGAGTCGTGTAGCAGTTTTGTGTCACGTTTGGCATGTACTTGGGGTAAGCAGTTGAAAATTTCTGACCGTTCCACCAGCCTAAGCTTCCTTCAATTGATTGCATAAGCAAAAGCCCAAAAGTGCCGTTATTAGGATTGCTTGCATCGTTCTTTATCGCCTCAGCTGTTGAAGTATCACATAGCTTTTGGGCAGTACTCGCAGAGACGGTCTTATTGTTGGGAATAATCCAGGTTGAACTTAGACCTAACGATAAATTATCAACCCGCGTTGCAGTTAATGCCCACAAAGTTGAATACCAGCCAAAACCTGAGCCAAAGCTTTCAGGAACTGGGGTTTGCAATCCAGCGCCGACATAAAAACCACCACCCTGGAGTGCATCGGAGGCGGAGATTCCACCGACTCCATTAAACTGTGATGCTGCCGCTACGTCTGCTACCGGAGCAAAGCTAGGGTTCTGATATGGTTGCAATGAATTGTTAGAACCAGTTGAGCTTTCAATTAAACCTGCATTGTTTGCAGAGTTAAACTCATAAGATGCAAGTAGAGAAGCATCTGAGATAGCAGTGGCCGCTTGTGAATCGGTGACTACCTCAGATGGAGTCCTGACTGTTTTCCAAATTCTTAAATTATCTATACAGCCATCTACACGTTCCGAAGCTAAGGGGTCCAACTGCGCTCCGACCCTGGTATCCGTTCCTTCCTGATTGAGTAAATAATTGGAAGTCGAAGAAAAGAGTTCGCCATTAAGATAAAAACTACCGATCCCCGCGGCGCTGTGGGTTAACGCAATATGCGTCCAGCTTTTTAGGGGCATCTTAGCTCCCGTATCTTCCCAGCGCTCACCCGCACGAATTCCTGAATCGGACGTTACTCCTAGATAGAAAGCATTCGGCCCACCTCCCTGAGTAATAAACTCAGAATAATTTCCACCTTTGTTAAGATAAAAATCAAATTCAATGGTGAAATCAGATGTAACTGGTATTAATTTAGTACTAGCCTGTAAATACTGATTCGAATTTAAAACTAGGCAATTATCACTAGCCAAGGCTTGAGATTCGATGAGTTGAAGTGGCAGAAGGGCGAGTATGACAACAAAAACGACTCTCCCCATTCGCATTACTTTAATCTACTCCAAAACTCCTGGAATTTTCCACAATAATCTCAACAGTTTTTTCTGGGCGATCCCACATCGGTGCATGTCCGCATGAATCCAGCACTACCCAATTGCAGTGTGCAGGGGCAAGTGATTTTTCTTGCGAACCTGGATACGGAAGCGTGTTATCAGCATCGCCAAAGATAATAGTTACTGGAACACTCGATGGAATACTTGCTTCAAAGCGTCTAGTTAACATTCCATCCCATGCTGGGAAATAGCCGCTACAAATCGCCATCGCATAACTGGCATCAAAACAGGTTTCATAACTTAATTCTTGCCACTTCGGACTTACTCTTTCAAAACCAATCTTGCGCAATGCTTGAGAACGCAGACCAACCTTCAGAAATGGTCTAAGCACCTTTGCTAAATAATATGACTGCGCCTCACTTGGTGTTCGCCCTGATGCTGGCTTTAGCCACAATCCGGCAGGTGCGAGACCTGTCAGGCTCAGAATGCGATCAGGATGTGCCGCTGCCATTTCGAGAGCAACCCATCCGCCCAAAGAGTTTCCCGCCACATGAAAACTATCAATCCCATAGAGATTTTTTACCGTTTCAAAAACATTCTCACCTAATGCCTTTGGATGCATTAGTTGACCTTTTGAATATCTACTTCGACCATGTCCAGGTAAATCAACGGTTATAACTTTAAAACTCTTTGAGAGTTCAGGGATTATTGGCTTGAACGCTGTTGCGGCTGAACCAAGACCATGAATTAGAACTAAAGGCGGGTGAGAACTATCTATCTCAGTTATTGATGTCGCTAGCTTCATGCCTAGTACCTATATTTTTCTGTCTCTTTGGGATGGGCTTTACATACTGCCTTCCAGATTTCATCGGCCTCAATACCGGCGGTCAATGCCTCATTAACGGTTTTGCTTCCAAGCTCGGATATAGCAATATCAACTGGAAAATGGGAACCTTCTCCGAAAGAAAGCGCTAGGCGTTCTCGCAGATCAGATATGCGCACGAGAAATAAGTAACTCTGCGTGTAGTCGCGAATCTTGCGGAGTCAGTGGGTTAAGAACCTGGCCAATTAACCACCGTAGTGATAAGTCTGCAAGAACTTGACTGCCAGTCATTTCAGCTAGGGCTGCAGAAAAATCAGACCATAATGGATGCTCGGTTGCGGAAAGCGCTTGCGTCAATGGGGCTAAATCAAAAGTTCGCATCCGTGCAAGAGCTGGATCTGTTGAAATCTGAATCGAGAGAAGTTCTAACGCATCTGTTGCATTTGGTGCACTGTGGGCAAATGCGATAAGTCGTGCACATTCAGATTCGCACAGTGCCAGGATTACACTCTCTTTGTCGCGATAATGATTATATAAAGTCGCACGTGACACTTCCGATGTATCAGCAATCTCTATCATTGACATTTTTGCTAGGCCAACGGTCGCAATGAGATTTTTTGCCCCACTGAGAATTGCACTTTGCGTGCGGCGGTGTGTGTTTACTTGGGGCGCGTATTTATTAAGCGGCATCGACGACGGTAAGCGTTACGCTCTCATGACGAGATAATTCGATTGAAACATCGCTAAAGACTTGGGAAAGTGAAAGTCCAAGAGCTGCACAGATAGCATTAAGAAGTTCTGAGGATGCCTCTTTTTGTCCACGCTCAACTTCAGAGAGGTAACCAAGCGAGACACGGGCAGCACGTGCAACATCGCGCAAAGTACGACCTTGGGTTGTGCGCGCGGTACGAAGAGTGAGGCCAACAGCTTCACGTACTAATGCCATAACTCCCCCTTACCTATTAATTGTCTATTAATTGCGATGTCTAAGGATACGCGCAAATGTTGCAATCGCACTCGCTGTTGCGGCGTTTCGGACGCTTTCACGCTCACCTGAAAGGGAAAGTTCGATTGTCTGACAAACAGGGCCTTCGATTGCAACCCACACCGCTCCGACTGGGTGCCCATCGAGTGGATTTGGGCCTGCGACTCCTGTCGTCGCTATCGCCCATGTAGATCCAAAAGATTTAATTGCCCCACGCGCCATGGCGATAGCAGCTTCTTCGCTGATTGAGGAATGTTCTGTAATTATCTGCGGATCGACAAAAAGATGAGAAATCTTTACCTCATCGCGATATGCAGTCACACCTCCAACAAAAACATCGGATGCACCGGCGATGCTGACAATAGCCGAACTCACTTGCCCTGCTGTTAGAGATTCTGCAGTACTCAAAGTTTCAGAATTGCCGCGCAAGGTATCGATAATCTCAGTTGCGAGCTCAATGATCTCTGGTGAGAGCGCCATAATTCCCTACTTTGCCGATTTGAAGGCTGACTGTACATAGTAAAAGCCGGTTGCGATAGTGAGCACAACGGCAACTGCCATAAAGCCATCGCGAAACCAGTAAAGGCCTGGGCTCAGCGGCAATACATAGAATCCAACACCAAAGTTCTGCATAGTTGATTTAATCTTGCCGCCCTTATTAGCTGCAATCACGCCGCGTTTAATAATCGAAAGTCGGAACACTGTGATTCCTATTTCACGGACCAAAATAACCACGGTAATCCACCAGGGAAGGCGACCTAGAATTGATAGAGAGATCATGGCTGTACCAATCATCACTTTATCGGCTACAGGATCTAGGAATTTACCAAACTCAGTAATTGAATTTCTGCTGCGCGCTAATTTTCCATCAGCAATATCAGATAAACCAAGAATGAAAAACACCAGCCATGAAATGTATTGCCACTTGGGATCTTCACCGCCATTTTTAAAAAGTGTATAAGCACCGACAGGTACAAAAATCAGTCGAGCAACCGTAATAAAGTTAGGAGTTATAAAAGCTGGGATCTTCATAGAGCTTTGGCCACTAAATCTGCACCCATAGAATCAATCACAACGGCATCTACATACTGCCCGACCGTAAAGTCTGTGCCGATAAATGATGTCGATCCATCAACTTCTGGGCCTTGGTGGGCAGCTCGACCTTCTTGAAGGTCGGCATCCTCTATAAGCACTCGGATATTTTCTCCAATTCGCGCCTGGGCACGCGCAGAAACCATCTCATCTGCCAAGGAAGATAGCGTCTCTAGACGCTGAGCAATCACATCAGCTTCTACTTTGTCGCCAAGATTGAGGGCTTCAGTATTGTCTTCATCGGAGTAGCCGAAAACGCCAACAGCGTCGAGTTTTGCCTGTGTGATAAATGTAGCTAACTCATCAAAATCTTCCTGGGTTTCTCCCGGAAATCCAACAATAAAATTAGATCTAATTCCTGCTTCGGGAGATAAAACTCGAATTTGATTTATAAGATGCAAGAATTTTTCATTGTCACCAAATCGGCGCATACGCCGTAAAACTGTTGGGCTCGTGTGTTGGAATGAAAGATCAAAGTAAGGCATAGTTTTAGGTGTTGCAATCATTGCTTGAATCAGCGTTGGGCGCATTTCTGCGGGCTGTAAATAAGATAAGCGGACTCGTTCAACACCATCTATGGCAGCGATTTCGGGCAATATTTTCTCCATCAGTTGAAGATCGCCCAGATCTTTTCCATATGACGTTGTGTTCTCACTGACTAGGAATAACTCAGTGACTCCGTTAGCCACCAACCACCTGGCTTCATCCATGATTTCATGTGGTCTGCGTGAAACAAATGAACCCCGGAAATAAGGAATCGCACAGAACGAACACCGTCGATCACAACCCGAAGCAATCTTTAGGGGGGCCCAAGGATCTGTGCCCAAACGTTTGCGAGTGAACTCTTCAGCGATACGACTATCGGCACGATCTGCAGGGGCAATCGGCAAAAGTGCGCGTCGATCACGTGGAATGTGAGGAACATGCTTATTTCCAGCAACGATAGATTGCAATCGCGCAGAAATATCCTTGTAATCATCAAATCCTAAAATCGCATCAGCCTCAGGCAATGCGTTCGCTAGCTCTTGCCCATAACGCTCGGCCATACATCCAACAGCTACAACAGCACGTGTTGTTCCGTGCCCTTTGAGCGAATTCGCCTCTAAGAGCGCGTCGATTGAATCCTTCTTTGCCGATTCTATGAATCCACAGGTATTGACTAATGCAACTTCAGCAGATTCGACGTCTTCAACCAAAGTCCAGCCATCTGCGGCTAATCTGCCAGCTAACTCCTCAGAGTCAACCTCATTACGGGAGCACCCTAAAGTGACGACTGCGACGGTGCGTTTCATTTGATGAATCTTACCGTGTTATGAATCTGCTCCGTACGACACGCTAACCACTTCGGCATTTACACCAATTGGGTCGATACTTTTTCCATTGACTTCTAAATCGACTCCCCCAGCATTGCCCACTTTTATATCCAGACGTTGATCGCTGGTGAAAGTACGAATCGCACCTTGTGGAATTTGACCACTGAATAAGGTGCGTCCAGAGGCATCAGAGACAAATAGCCAGCTTTTATCTCGAACGGCGTTGATTATTACAGTCACACCCATACCAGTTGAAAAAGTACTTTGTTCTGAAGACGATGTTGCTGGTGACTGAGTAGCCAAGAGAGTACTCGGTGCTGATACCTCAACTTTTGGAGTTGGATTTTGATCCATCGAAATATTTGTTAACACTATTTGCACTACGCCAGCAATTCCAAGACAAGCTACAGAGATAACTAGAAGCATCTTTAAAGAAACATTCTGCTTGCTATTTGGTTTTCTCATAACTGAGTTTTCAACAAGCAGATCGCTCATTGTTCGCGCCTCTACACCTTGCTCTTCATCAAATACTCTCAAGAATTCGGCTTGGTCTGCATTAAGTGCAACTGCAATGTTGCGCACATGACCACGCGCATACGTTTGACCACCACAGTTTGAAAAATCATCTTTTTCAATTTGATTCAACACGGTGGCTCGAATATTTGTGGCACTGGCCAATTCTGCAAGGGAAAACCCAGCAGCTTTGCGCGCCTTTTGTATCATTGAACCTAAGGTCATACGTGTTTCCCAACGGGTTTTTATCGGCAACTCTCGGCCTATTCTAGAACTCAATCAAGGTTTTGGGATAGCGCCTTAGGTATTAACTCGGTGTTAACGGAAGGCAAACTTGCTGCAAGGGCCTGAGAGTTAATACTCTCGAAGCGTCGCTAAAACTGAATCAAGTTCGTCAGGTTTAACCATCACTGAGCGTGCCTTGGAACCTTCAGAAGGGCCAACAATGCCTCGGGATTCCATCAGATCCATCAAACGTCCCGCCTTGGCAAACCCGATGCGAAGTTTTCTCTGCAGCATAGATGTTGAACCGAACTGAGTTCCAACAACTAGCTCGACAGCTTGGCAGAGAATGTCTAAATCATCACCTATCTCTTTATCAACCATCTTTGGGTGACTCATCGGGACAGTGACATCGTCTCGATATCGAGGTTTTAGCTGTTTTTTAACATGCGTCGTGACAGCTTCGATTTCACGCTCTGAAACGTAAGCTCCCTGTATTCGCATCGCACGGCTTGAGCCCATTGGAATAAAGAGTGCATCTCCCTGTCCCACCAATTTCTCAGCACCTGGCGTATCTAAAATAACGCGGCTATCTGCTAAAGAACTAGTGGCAAAAGAAAGTCTCGATGGGACATTCGCCTTGATTAACCCTGTTACTACATCGACTGATGGGCGCTGTGTTGCAAGGACTAAGTGAATACCAGCTGAACGTGCTAATTGTGTAATTCTCACAACGGACTCTTCTACTTCTTTAGCTGCCACCATCATTAAATCAGCAAGCTCATCAATAATAACTAACAAATATGGGTACGGTTCGATTGTTCGGTCGCTGCCTTCTGGTGGGATTACTTTTCCAGCACGTACGGCTTTATTAAAATCATCAATATGCCTAAAACCAAATGTTGAAAGATCTTCATAACGTAAATCCATCTCACGAACTACCCAAGTCAATGCATCGGCAGCTTTCTTTGGGCTAGTGATGATAGGTGTGATGAGATGTGGAATGCCTTCATATGCGGTCAATTCAACGCGCTTAGGATCAATCAAAACTAAGCGCACATCATCAGGTGTTGCTCTGGCCAGAATTGAAATAATCATTGCATTAATCATTGATGATTTTCCAGCACCGGTTGCACCAGCAACAAGTAAATGAGGCATCTTTGCAAGATTTGCGCAGATAAAGTTGCCCTCAACATCTTTGCCAAGGGCTACCAACATGGGATGGTGATCTTGGCCTGCTACTGATGAGCGTAAAACATCGCCTAAGGCAACGATCTCACGGTCTGCGTTTGGGATTTCAATTCCAACAGCAGATTTGCCTGGAATCGGTGAGAGGATCCGAACATCACCGCTAGCAACTGCATATGAAATATTTTTAGCAAGTGCGGTGATTCGCTCTACCTTTACTGCATTTCCAAGTTCGACTTCATAGCGAGTTACAGTTGGCCCCCGCATGAAACCAGTGACTTGAGCATCGATTTCAAATTGGAGAAAAACTTCGGTTAATGCTGCCACTACCGCTTCATTGGCCTTGCTCTTTGCTTTTGCCGCAGGACCGACTCGCAGTAAATCCGCGGGAGGAAGTTCGTATGTGGAGTCTGCAGTCAATAGCAGTTGTTCGGGATGTTTATTTGTGGCAGTCACCATCGGAGAAATCGGTATAGGAACGGTAAATTCTTCATCAAAGGTCTCTTCATCAATGTCAGAATCATCTTCGACTTCTGGTTCATTCCAAGCAGCGATTACGGGAGTTTCAAAAGGTGGCGTGTCGGTAACTTCAAATACTTCGTCTTTAACGGCACGCTCTGGTCGCTTTGACCAGAGCCAAGACGATGTTGCGCCAACACGGTTAAAGAGCTGACTCACTGACGTTGCCGTGACAACCAAAAGACCAAAAATAAAGAGCAGAACAAGAACTGGATAGACGAGGAGCGAAGTCATCGCCGCGACTAACGGAGTCGTAACTCCGTAGCCAATCCAGCCGCCACCATGTCGCATCGCAGTAGCTCCGGTACCAGTTGAGCCATTGAGTAAATGAGCAAGACCTGTCGATGAAAGCAACAGTGCAATTGTGCCAACAATTATACGACCGATTGCATTCTTATCTTCTGGGCTTCTAAACAATTTCAGCGCAAAGTAGATAAGAACTATGGGAGTCACGACACCTACTCGTCCAAATCCACCATAAATAAAACTATAGACGGCATGGCTCAGTAAATTATCGGCGTGAAACCATGTTCCAGCAGTGGCGATTAAAGCCAACATCAAAATTAGAAAAGCAACACCATCACGTTGGTGAGTCGGGTCTAAATCCTTGGCACCGCGTGCAACAAATCGCACACTTGCACCTAAAGTCTTTGCTATAAAACGCCAAACAGCAACCAAGCCTCGACCTAGTGCGCTACCTACCGCAGCAGGCTTACTCTGAGTTTTCTTTCGTTTGGCCACACGCACAATCTTAAAGGTTAGTGAATTTTCAAGGGGCTAGGCTCGCCGCACTTAGACTTCAATTACAACCGGAACAATCATTGGCTTTCGGCGATGTTCTCCACCCACCCAGCCACCTACTGTCTTGCGAACTATTTGTGAAAGTTGGTGCGTTCCATTTATGCCATCTACGACGGCTGCAGCTAATGCTTTCTCAATTTTTAATTTAACATCATCAAACAGAGCAACATCTTCATTGAAGCCACGTGCATGTATATCCGGACCCGCAATGATTTTTCCACTTTGCGAATCAATGACTACGATTACAGAGATAAAACCCTCTTCACCTAGTATGCGTCGATCCTTCAGCGAGGTCTCTGTAATATCTCCAATGCTTTGACCATCTACATAAACAAAGCCGCACGGTACTGCTCCAACGACTGAAGCCTCATGGTCAACTAAATCTACGACCACACCGTTTTCAATAATTAAAGCATTGGAACGCGGCATTCCGGAGGCAATTGCAAGCTCTGCATTAGCTTTCAAGTGACGCCATTCACCGTGGACTGGCATGACATATTTTGGCTTAACAATGTTGTAGCAATACAAGAGCTCACCAGCTGCCGCATGGCCTGAAACATGCACCATTGCGTTAGCTTTGTGAACCACTTTTGCACCAAAACGAGTCAGTTCATTTATGATTCTAAAGACGGAGTTTTCGTTGCCGGGAATTAAAGACGACGCCAAAATGACTGTGTCGCCTTCTCCCACTCTAATCTGATGATCACCATTAGCCATTCGTGCAAGTGCGGCCATTGGTTCTCCTTGTGAACCTGTGCAGATTAAAACCACGTTATCGTCATACGAGTCGAGTTCTTTGACATCAATGAGTGTTCCTACAGGAATAGTTAAATAGCCCATATCTTGTGCAATCTTCATATTGCGAACCATCGAGCGACCGATGAAAACAACTTTGCGTCCGTGTGTTGCAGCGATATCGATTACTTGTTGCACACGGTGAACGTGTGAGGAAAATGAAGCAACGATTACACGGCGCTTAGTTGATGCAATCACGCGATTAAGTGCGGGCATAATCTCGCGCTCTGAAGGAGTAAATCCAGGTACATCAGCATTTGTTGAGTCGACCATAAAGATATCGACACCCTCTTCACCTAATCGGGCAAAGGTTCGTAAATCAGTAATGCGTCCATCGAGTGGAAGTTGATCCATTTTAAAATCACCTGTATGCAGAATTCTTCCAGCATCGGTATTGATTACTACTGCAAGTGCATCAGGAATTGAATGATTAACCGCAACGAATTCGAGTTCAAATGGTCCAACATCCTCATGACCACCTTCACGAACTTCGCGTGTAAGAGGAGTAATGCGATGCTCTTTAAGTTTTGCAGTAATAAGGGCAAGAGTGAGGGCCGATCCATAAATAGCTATATCTCCGCGCTCACGCAGAAGGTAGGGCACGGCACCGATATGGTCTTCGTGACCATGAGTGAGAAATAGGCCAACAACATCGTCTAAGCGATCTCGAATATATGAAAAGTCAGGCAGAATTAAATCGATACCTGGTTGAGTATCTTCTGGAAAAAGAACTCCGCAGTCAACAATCAATAGCTTGCCTTTAGTTTCAAAAACGGTCATATTGCGACCAATTTCAGCGAGTCCGCCGAGGGCAACAATGCGCAATCCCCCATTGACTAATCTGGAGGGAAGACCTAGTTCGGGATGTGGATGATTCATTATTTAGACGTCAACGCCACCGGCGCGAAGATCTTCGCGCAGCTGCGCAATCTGCGCATCGGTTGCATCGACTAATGGAAGACGCGTGTGACCACCTGGCAGACCCATAAGCGTGAGTGCGGCTTTAGTCATGATGGCACCTTGTGTACGGAAAGTTCCGGTAAATACAGGTAACAATTTTTGATGAATCTCTAATGCACGCGCTGAATTGCCGTCAAACCAAGCATTGAGCATTGACTTTAAATCACTACCAACCGTATGGCCACATACAGAAACAAAACCAACCGCTCCAACTGAAAGCAGTGGCAGATTCAAAATGTCATCGCCAGAGTAGACAGGAATTCCACATCGTTTAATCACCCAAGAAGTCGCAGCTACATTTCCTTTTGCATCCTTGAGCGCAACAATTGAAGGGTGTTCAAAAAGTTCAACAATTGTGTCTGACTCAATTTCAACACCTGTACGACCGGGGATGTCATAGAGCATCATGGGCAGGCCAGTTGCATTGGCCATCGCCAAGAAGTGCGCCTTGATACCAGCCTGAGGTGGCTTGTTGTAATACGGCGTAACAACCAAAATGCCATCAGCTCCGGCTGCTTCAGAGCGCTTTGCCTGATTGATTGAATAATCTGTTTCGTTATCGCCGGCGCCTGATAAAACTTTTACATTAGATCCAACAACTCTTTTTACTACCTTTATGATCTCTTCTTTTTCAGAGGATTTAGTAGTTGGAGCTTCACCGGTTGTGCCATTGACGACGATTCCATCATGACCAGTTTTAACTAAGTGGTCGGCGATTGCTTCTACGCCCTGCCAATCAATGCTGCCATCTTTATTAAAGGGAGTGACCATTGCGGTCAACATGCGACCAAACGGCGCTGAAGTACTCATAAGCCGAACTCTACCCGTTTTAAGGCGCGATTCGTCCAGATTTTTCAAAGGCCCCGTATGTAAGCGGCATTAATTTGGCAAATTCTGCCTCCATTTTCTCAGCCACCATCTCAATTTCTCGCTGTGGATAGCTAGGAAAGTGTGAGCCTTCACGGGATGTACGAAGTGAAAGAAAATTCATTAACGCCCTGGCATTCATCGTCACATACATTGAAGAGTACGTTGCAACTGGCAATACAACACGTGCGACTTCACGTGCGATTCCGGCATCTAGCATTTTTTGGTAACTTGCATAGGCGACTTGGTATGCCTCTTTCATGGCGGCAATCGAAATATCAAACTGCTCTTGCGTGCCTTCTTCAAAAGTATAGGCGCCGGTTTTACCAACTTGTAAAAGTTTTCGTGACTTGGATGGAATATAAAAAACTGGTTTCAACTCACGGTACCTGCCACTCTCTTCGTTGTAAGAGGCGATGCGGTGGCGCATGAATTCACGAAAAACAAATATCGGAGCAGAAATAAAAAATGTCATGGACGTATGTTCAAAGGGAGATCCATGTCGCTCTCTGGCTAAGTAATTTATGAGTCCGGCCGAGCGAGCAGGATCTTCTCCAATTTCATCCATCGACTGTTCGCCGGCCGTGGATACGCGAGCTGCCCAAATAACATCGGCGTCGCTGGCACTGGACTTGACCAGCTCTACGGTTACATCGTCACGGAAAATAATCTCTTCAACCATAGCGTGACCTTATCCTCGCTCGCCTTGGTGGCTTTGGATTTCTAAGGCAGAATGTCCGCGTGTCCAGAATCGACTCCGTCACAGCCCGAGACTCCTTTAGCGTTTCTCTGACCGTTGGGGCCTATGGCGTTGCATTTGGTGCAGCTTCTGTTGCCAGTGGATTCTCTGTTCTGCAAAGTTGTTTGATATCCCTATTAACTTTTTCGGGGGCTTCACAGTTTGCAGCTGTCGGAGTTCTTGGTGCTGGAGGAAATCCTCTCAGTGCAATTGCCACTGCTTCACTGCTTGGTGTGCGAAATGGTTTATACGGAGTAATCATGGCTCCACGGTTGAAAGTGCATGGCTTCAAACGAATCATCGCGGCGCAAATTACCATTGACGAGTCAACTGCAGTTTCATTAGGCGCTGAAGGCCGTACGACTAATTCAGGTCGACAAGGTTTTTGGCTAACAGGTGCTGGCGTTTATATCTTTTGGAACCTATTTACCTTAGCTGGTGCACTCGGTGCGCAGGCAATGGGCGATGCTCGTGCGTGGGGACTTGATTCTGCGGTACCTGCAGCTTTCCTTGGATTAGTCTGGCCAAGACTAAAAACAAAACAAGATCGCTTACTCGCCGTTGTCTCTGTATTTTTTGCCATAGCAATGACGCCAATACTTCCTGCTGGATTACCAATTATTGCTACCGCATTCCTCGCAGTTGCCGTGGGGCTTCGTCGATGAACGCATTCTGGATTGTAACAATTGGCACCAGTGTCATTGCTTTCTTACTCAAATATGCTGGTCACTCAATCCCACAACGCTTGTTAGAAAATCCAAGATTACAACGTGTAAATGCGTTGATTCCAATTGCTTTATTGAGCGCTTTGGTGGCAGTTCAAACTTTTACTTCGGAAAGTAAAGTGATGATTGATCACCGTATAGCAGGTGTGAGTGTTGCAGTAGTGGCACTTTTTTTAAAGGCACCATTTCCGGTTGTAGTTTTGTCCGCAGCCTTTACTTCGGCAGCTATCTACAACTGGTTCTAGATAATTCCTAAAGAGGTTAGTTTTGCCTTCAAATCATTATCTGATGGCTCTGTTAAATGTGTTCCATCACTAAAGACAATGACAGGAATTGACTGCGCACCACCATTAATTTCTTTTACCTTTTCGGCAGCAGCCGTATCGTGTTCAACATCGATAATTGTATAAGCGACATTCAACTCGTTCATTAAACGCTTAGAACGGCGACAATCTCCACACCAATCGGCGCTATACATTGTGATTTGATTATTTGACATTAGTTTTCTCCCTTACATAAATTTATCGAGGCCATGTGTGAGCCCCGGCTGTGTAATAACGCTACGAACACCCAGCAATACTCCAGGCATGAAACCTACACGGTCTATTGAGTCGTGACGAATTGTTAACGTCTCTCCCAGCCCACCCAAAATTACTTCTTGGTGTGCAACTAACCCTCTTGCTCTCACTGAGTGAATTGGAATTTCTCCAACTTTAGCCCCGCGCGCACCATCTAGAGCTGTGGTTGTTGCATCAGGCATTGCACTTAGGCCTGCTGATTTGCGCGCCTGACTCATTAACTCTGCAGTTCGTGCGGCCGTTCCGCTGGGGGCATCTACTTTGTCTGGGTGATGAAGTTCAATAATCTCTGCAGATTCAAAGTAACGCGCCGCTTTAGCAGCAAACTCCATCATTAAAACAGCACCAATTGCAAAGTTAGGAGCTATTAAAACACCGACTGATGGATTTTCTTTACACAGTTTTTCAATGATTGAAAGTCTGCTGTTATCAAAACCCGTAGTTCCAACAACAACATTTATTCCATTGTTAATGAGAAACTCTAAGTTGGCCATAACTGAAGCGGGAGTTGTGAAATCGACGACAACGTGAGTGCCTGAACCAATTAATTGATCAAGCGAATCACCTAGATCGAGTGCGGCAATCAGAGACATTCCTGCATCAGCATTGACAGCCTTAACTACTTCGGCACCCATTCGCCCTTTTGCGCCTAAAACTGCAACGTTAATCATCTCAATACCTTCTCAAACTTGGCCGTGCTCTTGAATGGTCCAACAAGTGCAAGCGTAGGCGTTTTAGTCAGGTAAGCGTTGGCGATTTCACGAATGTCTTGTTCGTTCACCTGCGTGACCGCTTTCAAAATATCGTCAAAGCCCATGACGTGGCCGTAGACAATCTCGTTCTTGCCAATACGGCTCATCCGCGAACCAGAGTCCTCCTGGCTCAAGACAAGCGAGCCACGGACGGCGCCCTTTGCCCGCTCTATCTCTTCATGGCTCATCCCATTATTTGCAACATCGGATAAAACCTCGCGAATAATCTCTAGCACTTCTAGAGCTTTATCTGGTTTACAGCCAGCATAAAAACCAATCTGACCGCTACCGGCGAATTGTTGGGCGTAGGCGTAGACAGAGTAGGCCAGTCCACGCTTTTCACGAATCTCTTGGAATAGCCGCGACGACATTCCCCCGCCAAGTGCTGAGGCCAAAATTCCCATTGCAAACCGTTGATCATCATGACGAGCAACGCCTTCCATGCCGTAGAACATATGCGCTTGCTCGGTAGTCCGTGAAATCAAGCCAACTGATTTCTGGGCAGCTTTTTTAATTGGCGCATTCGGACGTATGACGGGTGCACCAGTGACGTCAAGAAAACCATCTACTGAAAGCGCTTGCTGCACCATTTCAACGCCTTTTTTATGTTTGATGTTTCCGGCAACTGCAACAACTAAATCCTGTGGCAGATAGCGCTTCTTGTAATAGTTAAAAACACTCTTGCGCGACATAGAATTGACCGAATCAATTGTGCCAAGAATTGGGCGACCTAATTGTGTGTCGCCGTAATAAGTTTCAGCGTATAAGTCATGAACTAAATCGCTGGGATCATCATCACGCATAGCAATTTCTTCTAAAACAACTTTGCGCTCGGCATCGACATCAAGTGCACTAACAACTGATGATGTAATTAAATCTGAAATTACATCAATGGCCATAGGTAAATCAGTATCAATTACACGTGCATAAAAGCAGGTGTACTCCTTGGATGTGAAGGCGTTCATCTCTCCGCCAACGGACTCGATAGATGATGAAATCTCTAACGCCGTTCGACGTGTCGTTCCTTTAAACAATAAATGCTCCAGAAAGTGCGAAGCCCCGGCAACTGCCGGGGTTTCGTCCCTAGAACCAACATTGACCCAGATACCAATCGCGGCGCTGCGTACCGAAGAGACTTCTTCAGTAACGATGCGCAGACCGCTAGGTAAAACTGTGCGACGTACTGTCATTTATTCGGCAGAACCTGTAGTTCCATCTTCAAGAACAGGAACCAAAGAGAGTTTACCCTTTGGATCAATCTCGCCGATTTCAACTTGGATCTTGTCGCCAACCTTCATTACCTCTTCTAAGTTTTCAATGCGCTTTCCACCATGCATCTTGC
>WLMW01000038.1 GCA_009700025.1 Actinomycetota bacterium | reverse complement strand
ATGCTGGCGCAGTGGCAGTTATGGCTTTGGAACGCGTACCTGCAGATATTCGTGCTCAAGGCGGAGTGGCTCGAATGTCAGACCCGGACATGATTGAAAAAATTCAAGCCGCAGTATCAATTCCAGTTATGGCAAAAGCTCGTATCGGTCACTTTGTTGAAGCTCAAGTTTTGCAATCTTTAGGTGTTGATTATATTGATGAGTCTGAGGTGTTAACACCTGCAGATTACAAAAACCACATTGATAAGTGGGGTTTCACCGTTCCATTCGTGTGTGGTGCGACCAATCTTGGCGAAGCACTTCGTCGAATTAATGAAGGTGCGGCAATGATTCGTTCAAAGGGCGAAGCAGGTACCGGAGATGTTTCAAATGCGATGCAACATATGAGAGAGATTAACGGCGAGATTCGCCGCCTGTCCTCACTTCGTGAAGACGAACTCTATGTTGCTGCAAAAGAACTTCAGGCACCGTATGAACTTGTAAAAGAAGTAGCTGAGAAAGGCAAACTTCCTG
Organism: Actinomycetota bacterium; assembly: GCA_009700025.1. Lineage (GTDB taxonomy): Bacteria > Actinomycetota > Actinomycetes > Nanopelagicales > Nanopelagicaceae > Planktophila. The sequence continues at coordinate 15,508 of WLMW01000038.1, read as the reverse complement.
TGGTGTTATTTACTGCAGGTGGAATTGCAACTCCAGCTGATGCCGCTCTCATGATGAGCATGGGAGCAGACGGGGTATTCATAGGCTCTGGAATATTTAAATCTGGAAATCCAGCGCAACGTGCAGCAGCTTGCGTCCGTGCTACGACCTTTTGGGATGATCCAAAAGTGATCGCTGATGCATCTCGTGGACTTGGCGAAGCAATGGTGGGAATCAATGTTGCTGACCTTCCAGCACCACACCGTCTTGCAGAACGTGGTTGGTAGCCTGTCAATAAGATGAAGGTAGGTGTTCTAGCTCTTCAAGGTGATGTGCGTGAGCATTCGGAAGCGCTGACTGCATGTGGTGTTGAAGTTGTTAACGTTCGCAGACCGTCAGAGTTAGCGCAGGTTGACGCTCTAGTAATGCCAGGTGGAGAGTCGACGACTATCGCTCAACTCGCGCAGATTTTCGGACTATTCCTTCCTATTCGTGAGCGTATCGCGCATGGAATGCCTGCTTATGGCTCATGCGCCGGAATGATTTTGCTTGCGGATGAAATCCTTGATGCAAAAATTGGACAAGAAACTTTCGGTGGACTGGATATCACGGTTCGACGAAACGCATTTGGGCGCCAAGTAGATTCATTTGAGTCCGATATAGCTTTTAACGATGGATCTGATGCTTTGATTCGTGCGGTATTTATTCGCGCTCCTTGGGTTGAAAAAGTGGGTACAGGAGTCCAGGTGCTTGCAGAAGTAGACTCTCATCCGGTGGCAGTTCGCTCAAAAAGTATTCTGGCAACATCTTTTCATCCAGAGCTCACGGGAGACAACCGTATACATCGATATTTTATTGAAGAAGTGGCAAGAGCAGCATTACAGCAGGTACAGTAGTTCGAGCCAATAACAAAAGGGCAAAGGGGTTTAACGATGTCGGGCCATTCCAAGTGGGCAACCACCAAGCATAAGAAAGCGATTATCGATAGTCGTCGCGCAAAAGTATTTGCGAAGCAAATCCGAGCTATCGAAGTTGCTGCAAGAAATGGTGGCGCTGATATTGAAGGAAATCCCACACTCTTTGATGCCATCACCAAAGCTAAAAAATCCTCAATGCCAGCAGATAATATTGAACGCGCAATCAAGCGTGGTGCAGGTCTTGAACTTGGAGCTGCGGATTACCAAACCATTATGTACGAGGGTTATGGTCCAAATGGAGTTGCAATCATGATTGAGTGCTTGACCGATAATAGAAATCGTTCGTCATCTGAAGTTAGGGTTGCGGTAACTCGAAATGGCGGAACTATGGCTGACCCGGGTTCAGTTGCCTATCTTTTTAATCGTAAAGGCGTTGTAATTGTTAAAAAAGTGGATGGGTTGACTGAGGACTTAATCCTAGAAGCAGTGCTCGATGCCGGAGCAGAGGAAGTAAATGACCTGGGGGAGGCCTTTGAAGTGGTGAGTGAATCCAGTGACTTGGTTCCTGTTCGTACGGCACTACAAAGCGCAGGTATTGACTACGAATCAGCAGATTCTTCATTCTTGCCTACTTTGCAGATTGAACTTGATGCTGAAGGAGCAAAAAGGGTTTTTGAATTGATTGATGCGATTGAAGAGTTAGATGACGTTCAAAATGTATTTAGTAACTTCGATGTATCTGATGAAGTTATGGCGAGCCTAGAGTAGGGCAGAGGATTTAACGCATATTGTTTAACTTTTTAGAGAAAGAGATGGTGCCATGCGAGTTCTGGGGATTGATCCGGGTCTCACTCGCTGCGGAATTGGTGTCATTGATGGCTCAGTAGGAAAGCCTCTTTCTATGGTTGGCGTTGGCGTCATCCTGACTCCCACCGACTTCGCCCTAGAGGCGAGATTGCTAGAACTTGATCGACAACTCAATGAGTGGGTGTCACTGTGGAATCCCGATGTGATTGCAGTGGAGCGCGTCTTTTCTCAGCACAATGTTCGAACTGTCATGGGCACCGGCCAAGCTGCGGGTATAGCGCTATTGATTGCGGCTAAATCCGGAATACCAGTGATGATGCATACTCCGAGTGAGGTTAAGGCTGCAGTTACAGGATCGGGCCGAGCTAATAAGGCTCAGGTTGCGCAAATGGTAGTAAAAATTCTCAATTTGGATTCTATTCCCAAACCTGTTGATGCTACCGATGCATTAGCTTTGGCAATCTGTCATATCTGGCGTGGTGGTGCAAACACTCGAATTGCAACTGCAGTTGCTGCAGAAAAAAATCGACTTCGAGAATTGCGTCGATAGGTGATTTCTACAATTAATGGAACTGTACGTTCTATTCATTCAGACCGATTGGTTATTGAAGTTGGTGGAGTTGGGTTAAGTGTGCTGGTAAATGCAAGTACTTCTAACGGTGCAACGATGGGAACACAAGTACAGCTTTTCACCTCTTTGGTAGTGCGTGAAGACTCTCTGACGCTTTTTGGTTTCTCAACTGATGAGGCGCGTTCATTATTTGAACTTTTGCAAACTGTTTCTGGAGTTGGCCCTAAGGTTGCGCTTGCAATATTAGGAGTCCTCACTCCAGAAGATCTTTCTCGTGCGATCGCAAATGAGGACCTAGCTGCACTCGAGCGAACTCCGGGTATTGGGCGGAAAGGCGCGCAGCGGATGATTCTGGAACTCAAAGGCAAATTGAGTGATCTTTCGAATGGTTCGACCTATCAACAGCATGTACCTGCCTGGCGTGAAAATCTTATGGGAGCATTAGTTTCTCTTGGTTTTTCCCCCAAAGATTCGGACTCCGCTATCTCAGTTGTAGTCGCCCAACTTTCCAGTGAAGGAATCGATCCTGGTTCACAACCTTTGAGTTCGCTTCTAAAAGATGCCTTGGCTAGTGGAAAGAACCCTCGTGCCTGAGGATCGTTTAGTAGGTTCGCAAATAAAGGGTGAAGAGTCTGCACTTGAACATGCGTTAAGACCATCCACTTTAAAAGAGTTCATTGGTCAGCACAGAGTGCGAGAACAAATTGATGTTTTACTCACTGCTGCTCGCCACCGAAACACTCCCGCTGATCACATTCTTTTATCAGGCCCTCCTGGTTTGGGTAAGACAACGCTTGCACTTATATTGGCGAGTGAAATGTCAGCACCCATACGAATCACAAGTGGTCCCGCCATTACACATGCAGGAGATTTAGCTGCAATCCTCTCTTCACTAGTAGAAGGTGAAATACTTTTTCTTGATGAAATACACCGGTTACCTCGTCCAGCCGAAGAACTCCTATATTTGGCAATGGAAGATTTTAGAGTTGATGTAGTTGTTGGAAAAGGTCCCGGTGCTACGGCTATACCTCTGCAACTTCCGCAATTCACTTTAGTTGGCGCAACAACAAGAAGTGGCTTATTAACCAGTCCATTGCGTGATCGTTTTGGATTTACTGCCCATTTAGATTTCTATAGCGATGTCGAGCTTGCTCAAGTAATAACACGAAGTGCAGCATTGCTGGAAATTAAAATTGCACCTGATGCAGTAGTTGAAATCTCTGGACGATCTCGTGGCACTCCACGTATTGCAAATAGATTATTGCGACGCGTTCGCGATTATGGACAAGTAAAAGGCAGCTCACTTATTTCTTTAGTTGACACCCAGGAAGCACTTGAAATTTATGAGGTCGATAAGTTGGGTCTAGACCGTCTAGATCGTGGTGTTTTGACGGCATTAGTTGAGCGATTTAATGGCGGTCCAGTTGGCCTTTCTACCTTGGCGATTGCTGTGGGTGAAGAAATCGAGACGGTCGAGTCTGTGGCCGAACCATTTTTAGTCAGAAATGGCTTTATTGCCCGAACTCCCCGTGGTCGCGTGGCAACGGCAGCAGGATTTGCGCACATAGGACGAACACCACCACCTCAATTTGCCTCGCTTTTCGACACACCCGCAATAGATGCCTAGACTCTGCCTCTATGTCTACAACTAATAAGCCCGTAAAAGCTCCTGCCCGTCCAGTCCGTACTTTGGTGGCGCTAGCGCTAGTACTCGTTGCTCTGATCGCCCTTGTTTTCGTTCAAGGTGCAACGGCTGTCCGACTTGGCCTAGATCTTCGCGGTGGAACATCCGTCACTCTTCAACCACGCATAGCGCCGGGTGAAGCAGGCAAAGTAACGAACGAGGCAATCGATCAGGCAGTATCAATCATTCGCCAGCGAGTTAACTCACTCGGCGTGGCTGAATCTGAAGTTGCAGCCCAGGGTAGTGGTACAAATCGCCAAATAGTTATTTCCGTTCCAGGTGATACTGGGCGACGAGTTGTTGAGTTGGTTGGACAGACAGCTGAACTACGTTTTCGACAAGTTCTCGCTACAGCAATTTCAACAGGAACACTAGATCCGACAGCGACACCAACAACTGGAGTGAGTGCAGAAGTAAATGCAAAGTTCGCAGCACTTGATTGCACAAAATTAGCAAACTTGCAGGGCACTGGCACTGATGCTCCAACCGACACTATTGCAGTTTGTGATCGTGCGGGAACGACAAAATACATATTGGCACCGGCAGAAGTACTAGGCCGACAGATTTCTAAAGCTTCGGCAGGTATCGATACACAAGGTGGAAATGCTTGGTATGTGAGTCTTACATTTAATGGGGAAGGCACTAAGGCATTCGGCGCTCTGACAACACGTGTAACAAATCTTGCAGAGCCACTCAACCAAGTTGCAATTGTTCTCGATGGGCTCGTTGTTTCTTCACCAAGAATTACTGAACCGATTCCGTCAGGTAATGCACAAATTACAGGTAGCTTTACTCAACTGGAAGCTCAGGACTTAGCAAACGTTCTGAAGTATGGTGCATTGCCACTGGCATTTGATCGCGGCGAAGTTCAACAGATTTCACCTACCTTGGGTGCTGATCAACTTGATGCTGGTCTATTAGCAGGTGGGCTTGGCTTGTTACTTGTATTCTTGTACTCACTTATGTATTACCGAGGTCTTGGATTAGTCACCGTGGGATCACTTCTTGTTGCCGGATCATTTGTTTACGTCTTATTCTTGCTATTAGGCAAATGGATTGGTTTTACGCTTACTTTGGCTGGAATCGCAGGAGCAATTGTAGCTATTGGTGTTACGGCTGACTCATTTATTGTTTTCTTTGAGCGCATTAGGGATGAACTGCGAGAAGGGCGCTCTCTGCGCACAGCCGTTGAAACTGGTTGGACTCGAGCTCGTCATACAATTCTAGTGGCCGACTTCGTCTCCATTATTGCCGCGGTTCTTCTTTACTTCTTCGCAGTTGGAGGAGTTCGAGGTTTTGCTTTCACTTTAGGCCTAACCACGCTAGTTGACCTACTCGTTGTATTCGCATTCACAAAGCCACTTGTTACGCTCATTGCACGATTGAATTTCTTTTCTTCAGGACAGAGTTTATCTGGCTTCTCAGCCAAGAGCACTGGAACCATAACCGTAACTAAGGAGGCATAAGTAATGTCAAAACTCTCAGGCATTGGTGGTCGTCTCTATCGTGGTGAAACGTCAATTGATTTCATTGGCAATCGTCGACGCTGGTACTCGATATCTGCACTCTTCATACTTCTCTCGATTGCAGCTTTAGGTTTGCAAGGATTGCATTTAGGTATTGAGTTCAAGGGCGGCTCATCATTTACAGTTAACAAGGCTACCGCCACGATTAAAGAGGCGCGGACGGCAGTTGAAGCTATAGGACTTCCCGGCGAGATTATTGTGCAAAAAATTGGCACCGATAAAGTGCGTGTACAAACTGCGGCTTTGGATACTGCGCAAAATAACGCCGTTCAAGATTCATTAGCAGCAAAGTTTGGTGTGACGATCGAGTCGATTGACACTCAAATTGTTGGACCTTCTTGGGGTAAGGAGATTACACGTAAGGCCGTATATGGACTTTTCGGTTTTCTTATCTGTGTGATGCTCTATCTAGCGATGGCTTTTGAGCCGAAAATGTCGGTAGCCGCAATTGTTGCGGTGGTCCATGACGTGTTCATTACAGTTGGAATCTACGCACTTGTAGGTTTTGATGTTACTCCTGCAACTGTTATTGGTTTCCTTACAATTCTGGGCTACTCGCTCTATGACACAGTTGTGGTGTTTGACAAGATTAGAGAAAACACTCGAACTTTAGCTGCAACTTCCAAGAGCACATATTCTCAGGCTACTAACTTGGCAGTTAATCAGACGCTTGTTAGATCTTTTAACACCTCTTTGATCGCCTTGCTCCCTGTTGGGTCTATTCTTTTTGTTGGCGCAGGATTGCTCGGAGCAGGCACACTCAAAGATCTCTCTCTTGCACTTTTCATCGGTTTAGCCGTTGGAACATATTCATCTGTCTTTATCGCTCCTCCAATATTGGCTCAACTTCGTGAAAAAGAGCCAGACATGATTGCTTTAGCTAAACGTGTAAATGCACGCCCATCGGTTTCAACTGGTGCGAGTGTTGCGAGTGTTGCTGTTGCAGCTGGTGCAACTCGAGGGCCACGCAATCAACCAAAGCGCAAAGGTCGCAAGTAGGAAGTTTACGTGGATACTTTGATTGCACCAGTTGTAAGTGCGCTCAAAGAAAATCATGCAGCAAGTAAGGTCTCAGATGTTGAGCGCGCTTTTCTCATAGCAGAAAAGGCGCATCAAGGTCAGCTCAGAAAATCGGGGGAGCGTTACATAACGCACCCGGTAGCGGTGGCACAAATTCTGGCTGAACTCGGTTTGAATGCTGAAACTGTAATCGCTGCACTGTTGCACGATACTGTTGAAGACACTCCTTACTCGCTAAAAGAGTTGCGTCAAGATTTCGGTGAGGAGATTGCAAATCTCGTTGATGGAGTGACTAAGTTGGACAAACTGACTTATGGTCCTACGGCTGAGGCAGAAACTGTACGAAAAATGGTTATTGCGATGTCTCGCGATATTCGAGTTCTTGTAATAAAACTAGCTGATCGCCTGCACAACGCCAGAACGTGGAAATACGTATCCCAAGAGAGTGCTGAGCGAAAAGCTCGCGAAACGCTTGATATTTATGCCCCGTTAGCTCATCGATTAGGCATGAATGCGCTTAAGTGGGAGCTAGAAGATCTTTCTTTCGAAGTCCTAGAGCCTAAGATGTTTGAAGAGATATCGCGCCTTGTAGCTGAGCGATCACCTTCTCGGGATTCTTTAACAGCGCAAGTCATCGAAACGGTAACAGCAGATTTATTCAAGGATGATATACACGCAACTGTAACGGGCCGCAAAAAGCATTTCTTTTCGGTCTATCAAAAAATGGTCGTGCGTGGTCGAGAGTTCAACGAAATTTATGATTTAGTAGGTATTCGAGTTCTTGTCGATGATGTGCGGGATTGTTACGCAGTACTTGGTTCAATTCACGCACGGTGGAGTCCCGTTCCAGGACGTTTTAAGGATTACATTGCAATGCCAAAGTTCAATCTGTATCAGTCCTTGCACACGACAGTGATAGGTCCAACTGGTAAAGCTATTGAGATACAGATACGTACATTCGATATGCATGCGCGAGCAGAGTTCGGAATTGCTGCGCATTGGAAGTATAAACAAGGCCATGAAAATAACGAAACTTCTCCAGAAATGTTATGGCTTCGTCAGTTACATGAGTGGCAAAAAGAGACTGAGGATCCGTCAGAGTTTCTTGAAGCTTTACGTTTTGATCTAGGATCCCCAGAAGTTTTTGTTTTTACACCCAAGGGGAGCGTTGTTGCCTTGCCTTCTGGTTCTACTCCCGTTGATTTTGCCTTCTCCGTTCACACTGATGTCGGGATTCGATGTGCTGGGGCTAAAGTAAATGGACGTTTAGTTCCATTGGAGTCGCGTTTAAGCAATGGCGATGTGGTTGAAATTGTGACAAATAAGAGTGAGCACGCTGGCCCAAGTCGCGATTGGCTCAATTTTGTTCAGAGTCCACGCGCACGATCAAAGATAAAAGCATGGTTTAGCAAGGAGCGTCGAGAAGAAGCCATCGACGCCGGTCGTGAGTCAATTGCACGACAAATGCGCAAAGCGGGTTTGCCACTTCAAAAAATATTTGCTGGTCACTCACTCCTTGAATTAGCCCACGATCTTCGATATTCCGACATAGAAGGTTTGTATTCCGCAGTAGGAGATGGTCACGTTTCAGCTGCATCGATTATCGAGAAATTGGTCTCATCGCTGCGCGCCGATGATTCTCATCCTGAACCAACCATGGAGGCTTTACCAACCAGGGTACCTGCGACTAGGCGCTCAAGTAATTCAGTTGATGTCGAAGGCACTGATGATGTGCTTGTGAAGTTGGCACGATGCTGCACTCCAGTACCCGGCGATGCAATTATGGGTTTTATAACGAAGGGCAGTGGAGTTTCAATTCATAGATCAGATTGCAGCAATGCGGGGGATTTAGTCACAAATCAAATTGATCGTGTTGTGAACGTCAAATGGCGTACTGGTGCAGGCTCTATTTTTTTAGTCAATATTCAAGTAGAAGCTTTAGATCGGGCATCATTACTGGCTGATGTAACGCGTACCCTCTCTGACCAACACGTAAATATCTTGAGTGCATCTGTTAGTACATCAAAAGATCGAACGGCATTTTCTCGGTTCACATTTGAGATGGCAGATGCCACGCACTTAGATGCAGTTCTCGGAGCGGTACGAAATATCGAAGGCGTTTATGACGTCTATCGAACAACTAATAATTAAATTAGCTAAATTCGGCCAAACTTTTTTCGGCCTCAGCTAACCAGACTCTTCTGGCGGTTGCTGATTCCCGTGATTCAGCAGCCTTCTTATCGTTACCAGCAGCTTCAGATTTTGTAGCAATTTTCTCGTAGTTCTCGATTGAGTCAGTGAGTTGTTTGACAACTTCCTGCGCTCTAGCCTTTGCTGCCGGATCACTCTTACGCCAGTGCGCAGCTTCAGCTTCTTTAATGACACTTTCAACTGCGTGAATTCGAGTATCCAGTGAAGCTCGCTTATCGCGATGTGTCATGCCAATCTTGTTCCATTCATTCAAATGCTCCCGGAGTGCTTTTTTAGCTTCATCAAGGTTTAAAATCGGCAGGATACCTTCAATAAGCACAATGAGTTCCTCGCGCTTTGCCAAGTTGGTCACCATTGTTATTTCACGCTTGGTAAGGTCAGCGGTTTTGGCAGCAAAGAAACTATCTTGGGCAGTCTTAAAGCGTGCCCATAATTTCGCATCATCGCTTGGTTTTCCACGCCCTGAGGCTTTCCAAGAGTCCATCAGTGTTTTAAATCGTTTGGCAGTCGCAATCCAATCGGTTGAAGTGGAAAGTGATTCCGCCTCACTAACAATTGCTTTTTTGGCATCGGATACAACACTTTGAACCGATTCTAGGGCTGCGAAATGTGTTCGTCTGCGCTTATCGAATTTGTTGCGCGAAGATGAGAAACGCTTCCAGAGATCAGCATCTGATTTCTTGTCTAGCCGAGGAGCTGATTTCCATTCATCAAGTAATACCTTGAGGCGATCTCCCGTAACTCTCCATGATTCCGATTGCGCAAGAGATTCTGCCTCTGCGACAATCTTCTCTTTTTCAATAAGAATTTGCTCTAAGCGGGCTTTCTTAGCTGCCGTCTCGGCCGCTTTTTTCATTTCGTAGGCTTCACGATGTCCTTCGATCAGTGGTTCAATCTGCTCCACTGATGCTGATAACGCATCTAAATCACCAACGGCGTTCAAATCCTTAACCTGTTCACGAAGTTTCTTGACAGCTGCATAAGCATCAGATGGGACCAACGCACCACTCTTAATCCGTGCTGCAAGTAATGCAATTTCCGCGGCAAGCATCTCGAACTTTCGAACGAAGTATGTGAGTGCCTCTTCTGGAGTTTTTCCTGGATACGAACCAACGGCCTTTTCACCATTTGATGTTCGAACAAATACTGTGCCATCGTCTGCTACTCGGCCAAACGCTGCAGGATCTCCAATCAGCGCTGTTGCCGCTGAAGCTGAGGGAAGTGGATGTAAATCGGTCATGGTGGTGATCCTTTCAGCGCGTTGTTCCTAATTGGAACGTCGCTATCAGTGTGCGTGCTCACTCAAGGCGCACCTTGGATGAGCGTGAATCGTGCGGAGGTAAAAGGTACCCTGTCCAGGTGTATGAGCGTCAATTGCACATTTTTGTAAGCGTAGATGGGAGCCAATTTTGATGCTGGTCGACTCGTTTGCCGCGCCACTATTTGCCACAAACTGCTGGGTAATTGCACCCAAGGCAGGCAATGAATGCATTGTTATCGATCCAGGCATGCCTGATGTGACTGACACCCTGGAAGAGCTCTTGAAAAAGCACTCTTTGAAGCCGGTGGCCATCATTGCTACTCATGGACACTTGGACCACACTTTTTCCATTCAGCCCATTGCCGATGGATACTCAATTCCAGCCTATATTCACTCATTGGATAGAGCTGCTCTGGCCAAACCAGAGGGAATTCACGGCGCAGAATTTTTAGCGACATACTGCGAAGGCGAGTTTATTGAGCCGGTCGATGTTAGAGAATTACGCAATGACGAAGTCGTGGAGTTAGTCGGGATGAAATTGCGAGCAATCCACGCTCCTGGTCATACAGCTGGCTCGTTAGTTTTTGTAGTCGATGATGAAATATTGATCAGCGGCGATGTCCTCTTTGCTGGTTCCATTGGGCGTACAGATCTTCCTAGTGGTTCAGATACCCAGATGGAGCAAACGTTGCGTAAAAAAATTATGCCAATGGCGGATCATCTCCGCGTCTTACCGGGTCATGGTCCTGAAACTACGATGGGCCGTGAAAAGAAAAGTAATCCTTACCTGACTTCATTGAAAGGTCGCTACTAGTGGCCGGTCATAAATTACAAGCACCTAAAGGTGTTAGCGAATATGTTCCACCACGTTCTAAAGCATTTGAATTCGTTCGTGATTGCCTCATTAATCCAGCACGTCTTGCTGGATACCAATTGATTGAACTGCCTGTCTTTGAAGACACCGAACTATTTACTCGAGGTGTGGGTGAATCTACCGATGTGGTTTCCAAGGAGATGTATACATTTGAAGATCGTGGTGGTCGATCAATCACGCTACGCCCTGAAGGAACCGCCGGTGTCATGCGAGCTGTTATTGAACATGGGTTAGATCGCGGGCAGTTGCCCGCAAAATTGTGGTACTCGGGTGCATTTTTTCGCGCCGAACGTCCACAAGCCGGAAGATACCGTCAGTTTTATCAAGTAGGCCTTGAAGCGATTGGTGTTGATGATCCGGCAATCGATGCCGAAGTAATTGCAATTGCTGATGCTGGGTTTAAGGCAATTGGACTCACCAAGTATCGATTAGATATTACCTCTCTGGGTGACATTCAATCACGAGCTGCTCACCGTGTGGACCTTGTAAAATTTATTGACGGAATCGATTTGGATGAGGCAACAACTTCTCGAGCACAATTAAATCCATTGCGTTTATTTGATGATAAACGTCCTGAAATTCGTGATGCCATGGCGAAAGCTCCACTTCTATTGGACTATCTCAGCGAAGAATCAACTGAACATTTCAAGCAAGTAAAAAAGTACTTAGATACATTAAATATTGCTTATGTCATAAATCCAAAGATGGTTCGAGGCCTTGATTACTACACTGGAACCACTTTTGAATTTGTCCACGAACTTCTGGGCGCTCAATCTGGCATAGGAGGAGGTGGGCGCTATGACGGACTTATGGAGGAGCTGGGAGGTCAATCACTCTCGGGAATTGGTTTTGGTTTAGGAGTAGATCGAGCATTGCTTGCTGCTGAGGCAGAAGGTGTTATATCTGCCGAATCTTTTGTCTCTGACCTTTTCATTATTCCCTTGGGAGATCTTGCCAAAGAGAAAGCGCTTCAAATCGCTTTTACTCTTAGAAAAGAGGGAAAAACCGTAGAGTTGGCATTTGGAGACCGGGCACTGAAAGGGGCCATGAAGAGCGCAGATAAGAGTGGTGCTCGTTACGTCGTAGTTTTAGGTGATCAAGAGTTAAGCAGTGAGAGCGTAGAGCTAAAAAATATGAATTCCGGTGTTACTGCATCGGTTAGGATTGACTCCTTAATCAACGCACTGTAGAAAGCAGAAGCCCACATATTATGTTAAGAAGCCACGATGCAGGCACGTTACGTAAATCCGACGTTGGTAAAACGGTTACATTGGCAGGTTGGGTATCCCGACGGCGTGATCATGGCGGTGTAGCGTTTATCGATTTGCGTGATGCATCAGGATCGGTCCAAGTTGTCATTCGCGACGAAAAACTTGCTGGTCAATTGCGCGCTGAGTGGTGCTTGCAGATAACCGGTGAAGTTATGGCTCGCCCTGACGGGAATCAAAATAGCAATATTCCAACTGGGGACATAGAGATCATGGGCGATGATGTAAAAACTTTGAGTGAATCTGCGCCGCTCCCGTTTCCAATAGATAGCGGAAATGATGCTGACATTAACGAAGAGGTTCGCTTAAAGTATCGATACTTGGATTTACGGCGTGAAAAACCATCTGCAAACCTACGGCTTCGCTCTAAAGTTACCTCAACTATTCGCCGAGTAATGGAGGACGAATCTTTTCTTGAGATTGAAACTCCATACTTGACTCGGTCGACGCCAGAGGGAGCTCGCGACTTCTTAGTTCCGGTTCGCTTGCAACCTGGTAGTTGGTATGCACTTCCGCAATCACCGCAACTTTTTAAGCAGTTGTTAATGGTTGCGGGAATGGAAAAGTACTATCAGATTGCTAGATGTTTTCGAGACGAAGATTTTCGTGCCGACCGACAGCCCGAGTTCACTCAATTAGATATAGAGATGTCATTTATCGATCAAGAGGACATTCTGGCTATCGCTGAAAAAATTGTTGCTAAGGTTTGGCAAGAAGCAGTTGGTTATTCGATACCTTTGCCTCTGCCTCGCATGACTTATGCCGATGCCATGTCACGTTTTGGTTCTGATAAACCTGATCTGCGCTTTGGAAACGAGCTTTCTGAGCAGACATCTTTCTTTGCTGACACAACGTTTAGAGTTTTCCAAGCGCCTTATGTCGGTGCAGTTGTCATGCCCGGCGGTGCTAATTCACCGCGCCGTGAACTGGACGCGTGGCAGGATTGGGCTAAAGCACGTGGAGCTAAGGGGCTTGCGTATATTTTAATTAACGAAGATTCGACTTTAGGCGGACCTGTAGCAAAGAATCTTAGTGAGGTTGAATGTGCAGGCATTGCAGCTGCAACGGCTGCCAATCCTGGGGATGCCATATTTTTTGCAGCTGGTGAACGTACTGCTTCCCTAAATTTATTAGGCGCAGTTCGACTTGAAATTGGAAAAAGATGCGGACTGATAGCTTCTGATAAATGGGAGTTCTTATGGGTAGTTGATGCACCAATGTTTGAACCGACCGATGATGGGGGTTGGACAGCTGTGCATCATCCCTTCACTGGTCCTAAACCTGAGTTTGCTGCAACGTTTGCATCTGATCCCTCATCTGCTTTGGCATATGCCTATGACATAGTTCTCAACGGCACCGAGCTTGGTGGTGGATCTATTCGTATTCATGATCAGAAAATGCAACGAGATGTCTTTAGCGTTATTGGCCTAAGCGATGAAGAAGCTGCTTCCAAGTTTGGTTTCTTGCTCGAGGCCTTCAACTATGGGCCACCACCACACGGCGGAATAGCCCTTGGGTTAGATCGTGTTTGTGCGCTGTTAACAGGCTCAGATTCAATTCGCGAGGTGATAGCTTTTCCAAAGACTGCAAGTGGCGGCGATCCATTAACAGGTGCACCAACGCCCATTACACCGGCCCAAAGAAAAGAGAGTGGTATTGATGGCGCTCCTAAGAACGCTCCTCAGGTAGGCTAACAACATGGGTCCAGGTGGAATAGCAACAATCATCGCGTCAAGCGCCCTATTCATCATCGCCATTGCCATCAGTTATGTCGTCATTCGAGTCGGGCGTTTTATTGATGAAGCCAAAGTATCGCTCAAATCTTTGACTGAAGAAACCGCCCCGCTCATTGATGAGGTGCACACAACAGTTTCTCTAGTAAATGGTCCTCTCCGCAGTTTCAATCGGATCACAAAAAATGCTGAGGAAATATCCGACAAGGTTACGGATGTAACGAGTTCATTCATCAGTAAAAATGGATCAGCGGTCAAGATTGCTGGAGCACTTTTGTCCGCGGCATCAATGAGTAAGTCGCGCTCCAAGAAGAAGGCGGAGTGAACACGGTAAGTGGAATCCGCCGAGATCCGTGCGCGCTGGCTGCGCTTCTTTGAATCTGAGAACCGCCAAGGTTTAACTCATACAGTTGTGCCGTCAGCATCGCTCATCGCTGATGATCCGAATCTGCTTCTTGTTAACGCCGGAATGGTTCCTTTTAAGCCATACTTTTTGGGCGAAGTTACTCCGCCTTTTCAGCGGGCTACGTCAGTGCAAAAGTGTGTACGAACCCTCGATATCGACGAAGTTGGCAAGACAACTCGGCACGCCTCGTTCTTCCAGATGTGCGGGAATTTTTCTTTCGGTGATTATTTCAAAGAGGGAGCGATCTCATTGGCGTGGGAACTGCTTACCCGCCCAATAAATGACGGTGGCTATGGGTTTGCCGAAGACAAGTTATGGGTCACAGTATTTTTAGATGATGATGAAGCTGCTGATATTTGGCACAATAAAATTGGAGTTTCTAAAGAGCGCATTCAACGTATGGGAATGGGCGATAACTTCTGGTCAATGGGTGTTCCTGGACCATGTGGTCCGTGCTCTGAAATTTATTATGATCGAGGTCCAGCTTATGGAAAAGATGGTGGCCCGATTGCTGATGAGAATCGTTACATGGAAGTTTGGAACCTGGTTTTCATGCAAAATGAACGAGGAGTCGGAAGCGGCAAAGATGATTTCCCGATTCTTGGTGAACTTCCAGCAAAAAGCATCGATACTGGTCTGGGTCTAGAACGTATGGCTGCATTGTTGCAAGGTGTAGAAAATATTTATGAGATCGATACGACGATGCAGATCCTCAAAAAGGCCTCAGAACTAACTGGAGTTACATACGGCGCAACTCAAAAATCGGACGTTTCATTGCGCATCATTGCAGACCATGCACGAACTTCAGCTATGTTGATAGGCGATGGTGTTACTCCGGGTAATGAAGGAAGAGGATATGTATTGCGCCGCATGATGCGCCGCACAATTAGAAATATGCGACTTCTTGGTTCTATGGAGCCAATCATGTCCGAACTTACACTCACCGCTATTGGAGCTATGGGTCCACAGTATCCAGAGTTAGTAAATGATAAGAAGCGAATTTTATCGGTGAGTGTTTCCGAAGAGGAAAGTTTCCTGCAAACACTGCGGAGCGGCACAACAATATTTGATGTAGCAAGTGCGGCTCTAAAAAAGAATAATAGTTCAGTACTTCCGGGCGCAGATGCATTCAAGCTTCATGATACTTATGGGTTCCCATTTGACTTAACCCTTGAGATGGCTCGCGAAGAGGGTTTGGAAGTAGACGAAGAGGGCTTTAGACGGCTCATGAAGGAGCAAAAGGATCGAGCT
>WLMW01000037.1 GCA_009700025.1 Actinomycetota bacterium | reverse complement strand
GCACTAGAAAACTCCTCTTTGTATTGACCTGCGGTCCAGGGTGAATATGGAAATAGCGCTTTATCAAGTGAAACAAAGACCGGAAGGTCAAATGCATTAGCTTCGCGATATTGAGTCATACTCTATCCGCCGTTGCAACTGCATCTGGGTGGCGCAAATAAATAGGTTCGCTAATTTTATTATTTAATTGGACTAGGGCAACTAGATCTGGAAATAAACCAGTATGAATCGACGCACCTTTTACATCGCTTGGAAAATTTACTGCAGGTTCGCCGCTGCGACGCCCTTCGATATATCTGGCCCAATAAACCTCTTTGCGTCTCGCATCTACCGTAACGATGAAATCCTTTTCATCAACTTGTGCGGCAATTGCATCGAGTGAACAAACACCGCGCACAGGAATCCCCAGCGCAAGCGCAAAACTACGAGCAAATGCGATTCCAATTCGTAAGCCCGTAAATGGTCCAGGTCCCATTCCAACCACAACTTCATCGACACTGTGCCCAGCAATTGCCTCTTGAACTAAAGCTGGAAGCGCAGGCCCGTGTGCGGTTGCACCATCTTGGTATCCACTCCAAATTAATGAACCATCCTCAATGATGCCAACAGATGTGCGAGATGTAGAAGTATCTATAGCTAATGAGATTGTCATAGCGAAAATCCTGACCAACGACTGCCCACTGTTTTAATTTCAACAGTCCGAATATCTTCAGTTCTATCAATCGTAATCTCTAATCGATCTTCACTTAAACGAGCAGATTCAGCGCCACCCCACTCAATAACTGTTACGGAGTTTTCAAGATCTAGATCTAAATCATCTATAAATAAGTTGGGGTTTGAGGTATCTAAAAGACGATAAGCATCTACATGAATCAACGGTAAAGCGGCTTTATGGATGCGAGAAATAACAAAAGTGGGCGAAGTAACATCACTTATTCCTAAACCTAGGCCGATTCCTTGAGCCAAAACTGTTTTGCCTGCGCCAAGTGGACCATTTATTAAAATTAAATCTCCAGGTTTTACATGCCTCGAAATGGCTTGGCCAAGCGCAAGCATCTCGGCAGGGTTGGCAATAGAAATCATGAGAAGTAAAGAGTAAAGCCAAACGGGGGCTTTGGTTTCCCAAAGCCCCCGTTTGTATAGCTTGCTTTAATTACTGCTCGTTGTAGTACTTAAGCAGTGGTGCTCTATAGAGCGCATCAATAGAGAGGTTACCCGTTCTACGGACTGCCGCTTTAATGAGTCCAGCTGTTGGAAGTTTTCCACTTTCACCGGCTGCAACCAAAGTCTTAGCAACAAGCACTAACTGTGCTGATGTGAAGTTACAGTGGTTAGTTCCCTGAGCCGCTGGTGATGAGGTGATTGGTGAGCCAGCTGCAGTGAACTTTGTCCAGTTAGAAGGTGTCGTGTTCCAGATCATTAACAACTTCTTTGCTGGTGCTGTGTATGACTTTGTTGCCTTGTAGTTTGCAAAGGCTGCCAATTTTTCATCGGCAGCTTGAATTGCATAGGCATCAACCACGCGCTGTGATGCACCGGCTGGAGTAATTGGATCTGCAACTCCAGTCATCAAAATAGTTGGCACATTAATTACGCCAGAGTTACTGTGAAGTGCATTCATCTTTGCAATTGCTTCAGCATTTCCAACTGCACGTGGTGCACCAGGATTTGCTGCTGAAAGCGCACCAAGCATCGCTGAGATTGCTGAGTTACCTGATAGAGCTGCATTATAAATAACTCGCTCAGTATCGATGCGGGCTGAGTAGTTAGTCTTTGTGTTATCAAAGATTGCTCCTCCCGCTTGTAGTTCTACATCCTGAGTCGCAAGAATTGCGAGAGCTGCAGCATTAGTTCCATTTTCAAGAATGGCTAGCGCTGGGCTTATAGCTAATGGGAATGAGAGCTTGAGGGCTCCATCTGGACCATTAACAGAGTCAAAGTGTGCAGACTGAGTTGGTAAACCAGCAAGGAGTCCAAGAAGCAGTAGCGCACTACGTGAAGGAACTCCTCCGGCAGCAATTGCCTTACCTGTTGCACTTGATGTATCTGGCCATGCACCCGTTGCGAGCGCTGCTTGCAACTTACCCATAACAGTGAAGACTTTGACCAAATCACCGTAGGCTTCGGCATTTCCATCAGCGCCCGCAGAGTAATTTCCACCCTTAATTGTTGGATCAAAGAGGGTCTTAATTCCCCACAAGAAATCTCCAGCCATTGTTAACTCTGCTGGAACATTATCTGCCAAACACATAGGTGCAACAGCTGAAACTAGGTCGGGATACTTCTCAGCTAGACCTTGCGTAATTACGCCTCCAAGAGACTCGCCCCAAGCTACAACTTTAGTTGTGGCTGTGAACTTTTCTTTGAAAAGTCCAATGAGCTCGACGTTAGTCTTGATTGCAGAATCTGGGTTCCACCCTTGACGGGCAAAACCGGAGCCCATAATGGCAACACCTTGACTAAAGAAATATTTAGCAACTTCGGAGTTTCCTCCAGGAATTGGCTCTGGTGTATTTGTGATTTTGTACCCACCGATAAGTGGAATACCGGCTGGAATATCGATGTTATAACGATATCCATGAGAATACAGAGCAACCATTCCATTGAAGTTTGCTGGAACCATCATTGCATATGGCGCACCATCAGATGTCACACCACCGCAAGTTTGAATAGGGCTCTTGCCATCGCATACAGGTGCAGCGTTAGCTGCAACTGGAACAGAAACAAGAACTCCGGTGATTAAAGCTACTGCTGAAATAAATCCAGCAAAGCGTGATTTTGTTAACGAGAGTTTCATTAGTTTGGTAATCCCTTCGCTGGCATTGCTGCACGCTTATAAGTTGACTTGACCACTGCGCCGTCTGCTGAGTCAGTGGTGTAAACGGTATACACGCCACCAGCAGGCTTAAGATCTCCTGTTGGTGAGTACTTACCGAACCAATAACCGTTATAACCAATGTGGCTAGTGGATGAATAGTTCAATGGAACTAGAGCTGCACTTGCAAATGTAGAGCCTGACTTTTCAATAGCTGCAATCAGCGATTTACGAGTTGGGTTCTTGCCTGCAGCTTGGATAGCTTGCGCAGTTAGAAATGCAGTGTTCATTCCTATCATGACGTTGTTATCAAATGTCTGAGTTGGATTAGCCTTTAAGTAAATATCCTGGAAGAGCTTTACATACTCATCAGTTGTATCTGTAGTTGCAGGGGCAAATGAAGCTCCAACAGCGTTATATAGCACTCCAGCAGGAACACCGGCGGCCTTAATAGTTGTTGCATCTCCGCCAACTGAACCAAGAATCCACTGTGGTGCGTACTTCAACACTGCGGCTGTTCCGAGAGCTGCTGCAGTTGCACTTGATACTCCGAAGAGAATCACGACTTCTGCGCCACCTGCTTGTAGTTTTTGTACCCAACCTGCAGCAGTGGTTCCACTCTGTGAACCAGAAGCGTATGGGACCTTTACCGCAAAGTTGATACCAGCTTGCTTGAAGCCAGCGAGAGCATCATCACCGAAGTCATCATCCTGATAGATTAGGCCAAGTTTTTTGCCATCAAAGTTATCTTTGATGTACTCGGACATAATCTTAGCTTCCATGATATAGGAAGGAAGGACTGAGAAAGTAGTTGGATACTTCTTCTTATCTGCAAAGCCACTGAATCCAGTGTTAACAAATAAAACTGGAATTCCTCGGCGACCTGGGTTAACAACTGATGCAACTGCTTTGTTGTTTGCAGTTCCAAGAGGCGCCAGAAGTGCCATTACCTTATCTTTGAGAATAAGTTCATTTGTTTTAGCAACGGCTTGAGTTGGGACATATTGATCGTCTTTAACTACCAACGTAAGCTTGCGACCATTGATTCCGCCGTTTGCATTGACGTACTCAAAATACGCTTTAACAGCCGCTGGGATTTTGTTATAGCCAGGTGATGCCGTTCCTGTCATTGGAAGAGTCATGCCGAATTTGATCTCGGTTGAGCTCACTCCAACTTCAGCCGCTTGTGCCGGGACTGTTGTCACAGCCAAGCTCGCTACGGCAAGTACCGCTGAAACCGTCATCAGTTTCCTGCGATTCATTGCTTTCATATATTTCCTTCCATCGAGGGTTTGGGTAGAGATTTAATTCTTTTTCTGCAATAACTTCTTAGCTTTTCGAGAGCGATGCTGCTCAACTGGTCCATGTGGAACAAATAGAACCGTGATGATCAACAACGTGCTCACTATTAAGCCCGGTAAGTTCGTAGTGATTCTCTCCGAGGCTCCGATGCGATTGGCTATCACATCGGCAATTTCAGGGATTGCCACCAGCGTCACTGCCCCAATCATGACGCCTGAGAGGGTAGTTACGCCAGATAGAACTGCCCCTGTAAGGAGGGAAAATGAGAGTGCTAAAGGGAAGGCACTGGGTGAAACCGTGCCAATTGTCATAGAAAGTAAGGCCCCTGACAGGCCAGCCACGCCTGCGCTGATTGTGAAGGCCAAGATCTTGCTTCGGCCGGTGTTGATTCCCGCCAACTGGGCTGCAACTTCATGGCTTCGTCCTGCCCGCCAGTTTTGACCAAATCGGGAGCGCAAAACGTTACTGAGTAGCCACATCGATATAAGGGCGGCAAGAGCACTAATCCAAAAGAACCATTTATATTGTGTGAAATCCTCACCCAAGCTCAGCGGAGGGAATCCAACATCAAAAATCAAACCTTGTTCGCCCCCCAAAATTGTAAACTGATTGGCGAGGGAGGGAAGTCCAATCGCTAATGCAAGAGTTGCGCCCGCTAAATAAGGACCAGTCAATCTGGCGGCAGCTACTCCAAGAAGTACTCCGCCGAAGGCAGCAGCCAAAACTGCAATAAAAAAACATAAGACAACAGGAACATTAAACTCATTGCGAGCTACTGCTGCACTATAGGCACCAATTGCAAGTAAAGCTCCATGACCCAATGAAACCTGCCCAGAGTAACCAGTGAGTAAAATAATTGATGAAATTGCAATTACATAAACTGCTATTGATGCACCCTGATAGACCCGCAGTTCATCTACTCTGTTACTCAGTAAAAATAAAATAAAACCAAATGCGATAAAAAGTAAGAGTTTGTTGGATTTTTGGAATCTATGCACGGCGGGCCGCCTTTGCGCCAATAATTCCTTGTGGCCGTACGAATAGAACAATCAACAGAATCACAAATGGGGCTATGAAAAACAGTGAACTGTTTATGTACATCAACACAAATGAAATTACTAAACCAAGAACTAATCCTCCAATTACTGCACCAACTAGGCTATCGAGTCCACCAATAACTGCGGCAATAAACCCAGAAACTAGCAACAAAGAAAACTCAATTGAGTCAGGTGAGAATGAACCGTTGCCGTTCACGGTTTGAAACATTCCAGCAACTGCACCCGATGCTCCAGCCAAAGACCAACCTAAGGTTCGTACTCCGTTAACCCTAATCCCTGAAAGCCGAGCGATCTCTGGTGAAAACGCTGAAGCCCTCAGTGAGAGACCCATGTTGCTCTTTTGAAATAGTAGCGAGAGTAAAAGCACAAGAACGATAACAGTCACCAAAATCAGCAGTTTAAGTGGGGAGAAAGCCAAAGTATTAGCCCCTAATGAATAGCCGACGTTGGAAACTGGTCCAACGATTCGTACGTCTTGACCGCCCCAAATTGAGCTTGTTAGTGATCGAATTACTCCAAGCAGTCCCAAGGTCGCAATGATTGGTGCTACTCCTGAAATTGCGCCGTGCGCACTGCGCTTTAATAGAAATCTCATAAAAACTAATTCGATGAATGCTGCCACTGCCGCTCCACCAATCATGGCGACTGGGAGCGCAATCCAAAATGAATTGAGGTGAACCATTGCTTCATAACCAAAATATGTAGATAGCAAGGCCATCCCCGCCTGAGCAAAATTTATGACTCGGGTACTGCGCCACACTAAAACAATCGCAATTGCCATCAGTGCATAAATTGATCCTGCAGTTATACCAATAAGAAGTGTATTAATTAATTGAATCATAATTAATACCCCAAATAAGCTGCGCGCACTTGCGGGTCAGCTATTAGTGATTGGGCAGTTCCAGTGACTGCAACTTTTCCTAAATTTAAGACTATGCCATTATCCGCGATCTTTAGTGCACCCATCGCATTTTGCTCAACCAACACCACAGTTAAACCCATCGATGTGGCTAAGTCTCGAATGGTTTGAAAAATTTGTTCCACGACTAATGGGGCAAGACCAAGAGATGGTTCATCTAAGAGCAAAATTTCTGGCTTTGACATTAGCGCTCGTCCGATAGCAAGCATCTGTCTTTCGCCGCCAGATAAGGTATCGGCCCGTTGCTTGAGGCGTTCACCTAGTCGAGGAAAAATTGCAGTGATCTCAGCTTTACTTGCTGAGCTCTCTTTTTTATTTTTACGCCAGATCGCTCCAAGTTCTAAGTTCTCACTCACGGTCAACTCTGGAATAACAGCCTTGCCTTCAGAGACATGTGAAACACCATGGCGAACAATACGTTCGGGTTTACTATGCAAGAGATTGTGCCCATTCCAGGTTGCACTGCCATGGGTCGCTTTATTGAGTCCTGAAAGAGTGCGCAATAACGTTGTTTTTCCAGCGCCATTTGAGCCAATCACTGCTACCAACTCGCCTTTTTTAACGCTGAAACTCACATCGTTGACCGCGCAAATAGCCCCATGATGGACGGTCAATTGTGAGACTTCTAGGCTCATGAGTTACCCGTTCCAAGATAAGCGGCGATAACTGCAGGGTCACGGCGAACGCTTTCAGAATCACCACTTGCGATGATTTCACCAAAGTTGAGCACATACAACTTGCTGCAAACTGACATGACTACATCCATATGGTGTTCGACTAAAAGCACCGACATCTGTGCACTTAAATTACGAATTAAGACATTGAGCCATTCAATATCTTGAGCACCTAAACCACCTGCAGGTTCATCTAGCATTAAAATTTTTGGTTCACTGACTAAAGCACGAGCAATTGCAACACGCTTTGTATCAGGGTAAGACAAAGTATCTGCACGTCGATCAGCTAAGCGACCAGCATAAACTCGTTCGAGTGCGACTCGAGCTTTTTCACGGATGCGATTCTCATCTTTTGCATTACGGGCCAATGCTGCAGAAATTAATCCAGTTCGTGCCAAATGTTGCGCACCGATCATGACATTTTCTAGAACTGTCAAATCTGCGAATAGTCCAACTCCTTGCAGCGTTCGTGCAATCCCAAGTTCAACCAACGCATCGGTTCGGGGGAATGAATGCTTTTGCCCATCTAAGAAAAACTCTCCAGAATCCGGTGTCACAAGTCCACACAGTGCATTAAACAAAGTTGTCTTGCCTGCACCATTCGGCCCAATAAGGCCTACTACTTCATTGTTGCCGAGTTCAAGATAGACATCATTGAGAGCGCGAAGACCGCCAAAGGAGATTGAAACTCCCTCGACTCGCAGAACTGGGGATTTAGTAGACATGAGGTGCGTAGATTCTAGGCACACGAGGACCAATTCGTGTGACTATTTCATAATTAATCGTCTGAGAAGCTGTTGCCCAATCATCTGCTGTGTATTCACCATGAGCGCCACCACCAAAAACGGTGACCCAGTCCCCTGACATGGCTTGCGAGTCGGCCCCTAAATCAACCACAAATTGATCCATAGAGACGCGGCCAATAATGGGGGCACGTTTTCCTCCATGAAATACGCCTGCACCCTGGGCGATTCGTGGAATACCATCGGCGTAACCCATTGCAACAATCCCGAGTTTAGTATTCTTCTGCGTCACCGCACTTGCACCGTAACCAACCGGCTGACCTGCTGATACTTTTTTAACAAGGTGGAGTTTGGCACGCAGTTGCATCGCAGGTTTTAAACTTAATTCATTACTTGAACCAAGAGTTTTCACGTCAGGACTTAATCCATACATAGCAATTCCGGTGCGCACTAAATCAAATACTGATTCTTGATTTTTTAGTGTTGCAGCAGAGTTAGATAGATGCTTGATTGGCGGATTTATTCCAATTGCAGCAAGATCTGCAACCATCTTTTTAAAACGAGTGAGTTGTTCGGAATTTTGTTTCTCAGCTGGTTCATCTGCACGGGCAAAGTGAGAGAAAATTCCAACAACATCAACCTGCGAAAAATCTAAATGAAGAAACTCATCCCATTCATCTAAAAATCCTCCACGAGTCATTCCAGTATCAACTTCGATGTGCACACGTACTTGCGACTTAAGTGCACTTATTTCGTTGAAGACCGCAATAGATGCTACGGCAACATCAATATCGTGTTTATGGGCAGCCCTATAATCAGATCCGGGAGGGAGCAACCATGCAAGAATTGGGATTCGCACACCATGCGTTCTAAGTGCAATCGCCTCTTCTAATAGTGCAACTCCCAGCCAATCTGCTCCACTTTTTTCTGCAACCAAACCAGTTTCGATTAACCCATGCCCATAAGCATCGGCCTTAACAACAGCTAACAATTCCACTCCACTTTTTGATTTTAAGGTCGAGATATTTGCTGCGATAGCAGCGCTATCTATCCGAGCTTCTGCGCGGTGTTCCATTATGAGCGCTCCACAATCACCATTGCTGATGCGATTCCAGCATCATGAGAAAGTGAAAGATGTACTTGAGCCCCGTCAACCAAATCCGCGGTTGTGCCACGAAATAAGAAGACAGGTTTCCCATTCTCTAAATTAACGACTTCAGCATCATGCCAGGAAAGACCCACATCTGGGCTGAGTGCTTTGACTAAAGCCTCTTTGGCGGCAAATCGTGCGGCTAAAGATGCAACAGGTTTGGTGCGCTCTGCAACTGTGAAAAGTTTTTCAAGTAAACCAGGAGTTCGATCTAATGAGGTTTTAAAACGCTCGATATCAACGACATCAATGCCGATTCCATCAATCATGGTGGTAAGCCTAGTGCAGTTGGCTCTTAGAAGGAACGTAACGATCAACGGCAATGACGGCAACCAAAATTGCACTACCGATAAAGAGGCCACCTAATAAATCAGTAAACCAGTGTGTGTGACGAATGAGTGAGACAACACAAACAGTTAACGAAATTGTTATAACTCCTGCTGTGGCTAAACGTCCTTGATATCTATCTACGCGAGCATATCGATAAATCAAATATGCCAAAATTCCCCAGGATAAAACTGCATTTGACGCATGGCCACTGGGATATGACATTCCACCGGCATGTAATAGATCAAATCCATCGCGAGGTTTGGTTCGCCCAAGAAATAACTTAAAGGTTCCGACAATGAGATTGAGGGAGAGTAAAGAGAGAACTGCTAAATTAAGCGGTCTCCACGTTTTAAATTTATAGGCAATAAAAGAAGCTGCAAGAATTAAAACTACGGCTGTTAATCCACGTAGGCCTAAATCATCTAGACGTCTTAAAATAAAACCTGATAAGCCATCAAAACGCGGACGATGAGTTCGGTTCACATCACTATCAAAGTTCACTAGTGGACCATTACTGAGAACTTGCTGCGTCACCAGTAAAAATCCCACAAAAAGTAGCGCCGACCAGCGAAGGGCACGAAACATCTGGGCTTTACGCATTATTCGACCGTAACGGATTTTGCAAGATTTCTGGGTTGATCAACATCATTTCCCCGTGCGACTGCCATCTCATATGCAAAAACTTGCAGTGGAACTGTGGCTAAAACTGGTTGAAGTAATGCAGGAACAATCGGTATCCGAATAATGTGTTCAGCACCTTCGACATGGGCACCTTCCTCAGCGATAACAATTACACGGGCACCACGGGCCTTAACCTCTTGAATATTACTCAACATTTTTTCATCGAGTGCGTGCTCATGTCCTGCTGGCAAGATTGCAATTACTGGAGTTCCTTTATCGATTAATGCGATAGGGCCGTGTTTGAGCTCCCCCCCTGCAAAACCTTCTGCGTGTATGTATGCCAACTCTTTCAATTTGAGCGCACCTTCTAGAGCTACCGGATACCCAATGTTTCTACCTAAAAACAAAACGATATTGTTTTCAGAAAAACTTCGAGTTAATTCTCGTAAAGGTTCGACGGTTTCAAGAATCTGTTCAATTTTTCCTGGAAGCTCTAAAAGTTCTTTATAAAGCATCCGGACTTGATCATCTGCAAGTTGGCCGTTGACTTGTGCTAAGTGCAGACCAATTAGATACACCGCAATCATTTGAGTTAATAAGGCTTTTGTAGATGCAACCGCAATTTCAGGTCCTGCATGAGTGTATAAAACTGCATCGGATTCGCGCGGAATAGTAGATGAGTTGGTATTGCAAATCGCTAGCACTCTCGCTCCGGCAGCCTTAGCATGCCGCACCGCCATTAAAGTATCCATCGTTTCACCAGACTGTGAAATGGCAATTACTAAAGTTCCAGAGTCAATAATCGGATCGCGATAGCGATACTCGCTAGCAATTTCAACTTCTACCGGAATCTTTGCCCACTTTTCAATTGCATACTTGGCGACCATTCCGGCGTGATAGGCCGTACCGCACGCAATCACTGTTATTTTTTTAAGACTACGAATCTCTTCAGCACTCATCCGTAACTCATCTAAAACTATCTGCCCGTTATCACTCATGCGGCCAATTAAAGTATCGGCAACTGCCTTTGGTTGTTCAAAAATCTCTTTGAGCATGAAGTGCGTGAATCCACCTTTTTGCGCTGCCGTTGCATCCCATGAAATCTCGTACTCTTTCGGCGTCACCAACTTTCCATCGCGATCGATAATCACAACCGATGTAGGGGTGATGGTGACAATTTCATCTTGGCCAAGTTCAATTGCCCGTTTGGTGTAGTCAATAAATGCCGCAACATCAGATGCCATAAAGTTTTCACCATCACCAAGACCAACAACTAATGGTGAGTTGCGTCGAACACCTACAACGACTTCAGGATCATCAGCGTGAATTGCCACTAATGTGAATGAACCTCGCAGCACTTTAACGGCTTCGCGCATGGCGGCTGCAAGATCGCCCTTGTGCTCTTTTCGCAGATCGCTCAGTAAATGTGCTACGGATTCGGTGTCTGTCTCCGACGTAAAAACGTGTCCACG
Organism: Actinomycetota bacterium; assembly: GCA_009700025.1. Taxonomy (GTDB): domain Bacteria; phylum Actinomycetota; class Actinomycetes; order Nanopelagicales; family Nanopelagicaceae; genus Planktophila. The sequence continues at coordinate 5,615 of WLMW01000037.1, read as the reverse complement.
AGTTTCTAGATTTGTGCGCAGTTCAGAATAGTTCTCGATAATGCCATTGTGAATGACGGCCAATTTTCCGTCGTTATCAACGTGGGGATGAGCATTTCCATCGGTAGGCCCGCCATGTGTAGCCCATCGCGTATGACCAATTCCGGAGTGCACGATTGGAAGTGTGGAATCAAGAGCATTCTCTAAGTTTGCAAGTTTTCCAGCTTTTTTTTCTACAAATAATTTCCCTGATACTCCTAATGCGATTCCAGCGGAGTCATACCCGCGATACTCAAGTCGTCGCAGACCTTCAATAAGTGGAGTTACGGCAGATTGTGGTCCGCTGTATCCCACAATTCCACACATAAATATCTACCTCAACTCAGTTTTTACAATTGCTGCAAGTGATCTAGCCACTTCTTCGGCAAGGTTATCACTCGAGGCTTCAACCATGACTCGCACCAGTGCTTCGGTACCTGAAGCTCGCAGAAGTACTCGACCGCTAACTCCTAATTGACCAGTCGCAACCCGAACTGCATCGGCAATAGCACTTGATTTTTCAAGGTTTTCTTTCTTTACATCCTTAACATTTATTAGCACCTGCGGAAAACGCACCATTGAGGCCGCTAACTCCTTAAGAGTTTTGCCTGTTCTAACAATTTCTTGAAGCAACTGCAATGCAGTTAGAACTCCATCACCTGTGTTGGCAAGATCTCGCATAATCACATGACCAGATTGTTCTCCGCCAAGCGAATAATTATTTGCAATCATATTTTCAAGCACATATCTATCACCAACTGGAGTAGTGACAACATCGATTTCAGACTCCTTCATCGCATGCATAAAACCTAAGTTGCTCATCACGGTACCCACAACAGTGTTGCCCGTTAATTTTCCACGAGCTTTAAAACCGCGAGCCAGAATTGTCAGAATATGATCTCCATCAATTTCATTTCCTAGAGCATCAATTGCTAGACACCTATCAGCATCTCCATCGTGCGCAATTCCAACATCAGCACCTTCTTTAAGAACGGCAGCGCGTAATTGATGTAAATGTGTTGAGCCACAATCATCATTAATATTCCAACCATCGGGTTGATTAAAGATAGCGATGACTTCTGCCCCAGCGCGTCGGTAAGCCTCTGGTGCAACGCTAGATGATGCTCCATTTGCACAATCAACAACAATCTTTAATCCCTTCAAGGGCGTTTCTACCGATGCTAAAAGATGTTGTAAGTAGCGTTCAGTTGCAGACTCGTCGTTTACTACCCGTCCAACTCCACGTCCAGTTGGTCGTTTCCATTCCTCACCCATCCGAGCTTCAATGCGCGCTTCGATTGCATCATCTAATTTACCGCCGCCACGGGCGAATAATTTAATTCCGTTATCTGGCATTGGATTATGAGATGCACTAATCATTACTCCAAGGTCGCACTTTAATTCGGCGACTAAATGTGCAATCGCTGGAGTCGGTAAGACGCCAACTCGATAGACATTGATTCCTGCACTTGTTAAACCGGCGACTACCGCAGCCTCTAGAAATTCTCCCGATGCGCGTGAGTCTTGACCGACGATTGCCGTTGGCTGATGATCTTTATTGGATGAACTCTCAACCAAAATATGTGCAGCGGCAACGGACACATCGAGAGCTATTTCAGCAGTAAGTTCACTATTTGCTAAACCACGAATTCCATCTGTACCAAAGAGTGCCATTGGAACTCCTTTACTGAAATATGAATTAGCGCTTGCTGTATTGAGAACGCTTACGTGCCTTCTTTAGGCCGTACTTCTTGCGCTCGATAACACGTGCATCACGTGATAAGAATCCAGCCTTCTTAAGTGCTGGACGATTTGCTTCTTCATCAATTTGATTGAGTGAACGTGCAACACCAAGACGTAGTGCGCCAGCTTGGCCAGATACTCCGCCACCATTAATACGTGCAAACACGTCGTACTGGTTTTCAGCACCTACTGTGCGAAATGGCTCTGATACTGATTGTTGGTGAACTTTGTTTGGAAAATAATTCTCAAGAGTCTTACCGTTGATGATCCACTTACCGGTTCCTGGAGTTAAGCGAACGCGTGCAACTGCTTCTTTACGACGACCTGTGCCGCCACCTGGAGCTTTAATTGCAGGGCGGTTAGTTGCTGCTGCTGGAGTTGAAGATGTGTATGAAGTAGGAACTTCGTTCTCATCGAGTTCTGTATAAGTTGGGTTCTCTGACATTTCCATCCCTTACTTCACGATTTGTGAAACTTGTTCGAATACATATGGCTTTGGTGCTTGTGCAGCATGTGGGTGGTTTGGTCCCGCATAAACTTTTAGCTTTGATGTGATGTCACGTCCAAGGCGATTCTTAGGAATCATTCCCTTGATCGCTTTTTCAACGGCGCGTGTTGGAAACTTCTCAATCAATTCACCGTAAACAGTTGATGTTAAACCACCTGGAAAACCTGAGTGATGATGTGACCACTTCTGCTTTGCCTTGTTACCTGACAATGCAATTTTTTCTGCATTGATAACAATGACGAAGTCACCCATGTCCATGTGCGGTGCAAATGTTGGCTTGTGCTTTCCACGAAGTAGAACGGCAGCATGTGTTGCAAGACGGCCCAAGACCACATCTTGCGCATCGATGACATGCCACTCACGGACTGCGTCACCGGCTTTTGGACTATATGTACGCACGCTCTTGCCTACCTTCTATTTCGAGTAATTTCTTCAAGCGCCCGTAAGGAGCGCAGAGGAGTAAGGGTACCCGTGCGAGCGCAACGGGTCAAAACCGCCTATTTAATGCTCAAAAACAGGCTCCGGGCTCTCATACACCCGACCATCACTGCCAAAGACCAAAAAGCGCGTGAAGCCCCGCGTGAACCATCGGTCATGAGTCACGGTGATGACCGTTCCCTCGTATCGATCAAGGGCCTTTTCCAAACTTTCAGCGCTCGCTAAATCGAGATTATCGGTGGGTTCATCGAGCAGTAGAAGGGTCGAACCCGAAAGCTCGAGAAGGAGTACTTGGAAGCGCGCTTGCTGGCCGCCAGAAAGAGAAGTGAACCGTTGTTCTGCTTGCTGATCAATCTCATATTTTCGCAAAACACTTTTCGCTGGTCCTAGCTGCAATGAGTACATCGACCAGAGAATTTCGAGCAAGGTTTGTGATTCAAATTCTGGGTGCGAGTGTGTTTGCGCAAAGTATCCAATTTCAACACGGGCACCAATTTTAAAGTTGCCAGAGTGTTTGACTGTTGTATCACCAGATATCAGACGTAAAAAGTGAGATTTACCTGAACCGTTTTTACCTAGAACGGCAATGCGGTCTCCAAAAAAGACTTCAAAGTTAAACTCTTGAGTTAATCCTTCAAGCGTTAAGTTTTCAAATGTCAACGCCCGAAGTCCAGTTCGGCCACCTCTTAAACCAACTTGAACATCTTGTTCAATTGGTGGTGCCTCTGGCGCACCCACCTCTTGAAACTTGCGAAGTCGAGTCTGCATCGCATGATACTTATTTGCCATATCTGGACTGATTGCAGCTTGTACCTGCAACGTGCGCACTAAATCCTTGAGGCGTTGATGCTCCTGCTCCCAACGTAGTAAAACTTCGGCAAAGCGAGCATTCCTAGCTTTGCGCGCTTCGTGCCACGTTGAAAATTTTCCGCCATGAATCCATGTTGTATTTCCCGATGAACCTTGTTCGAGCGTCACGATTCGATTAGCAGTATTTTCTAATAACTCACGATCGTGGCTAATGAAGAGAACCGTCTTCTTGGTCGCAGTTATTACTTCCTCTAACCAACGTTTAGATGGAACATCCAAATAGTTATCAGGTTCATCCAGAAGCAAGGTTTCATCTGGTCCTTCAAGAAGTGCAGTAAGTACTAGTTTTTTCTGCTCCCCGCCAGATAATGTATTTACTTCACGATTCGCTACTTCTTCAAATGATTTACCGAGCGCACTGGTGCAACAAACATCCCAAATAACTTCGTAGTCATATCCACCAACATCACCCCATTCAATAATTGCTTGGGCATAAGCCATCTGAGATTTTTCAGTGTCTTTTTCATTCATAGCCATTTCAGTATGTGAAACGTTTTCAGCCGCATCTCGGATTCGCTTTGGAGCAACTGATAACAACATTTGCTGCACCGTTGTATGGTCGCGGACTGAGCCAATGAACTGTCGCATCACGCCTAAACCGCCTGAAATAGAAACTTGTCCTGAATCAGGAGATAAATCACCCGCAATCATTCGAAAAAGTGTGGTTTTACCCGAACCGTTTGCGCCAATTAATGCGACTTTAGCGCCATCGCCGACACGAAAACTGACATCGTTTAGCAGAACGCGCCCATCAGAGAGTGAGTAATCGACCGCGCTAACATCGATATGTCCCACTATCGATCACCTGGATATTGAACATGGCGCAACGTTAAACCGCGCGCTTCAAATACCAAACTATCGGGAACTCTCTCTTTGTTAGCCAACATTGCAGAAATCCACTCCAGAGTATTTCGACCCTCAGCAACACAGACCACTGCCCCAACTAAATTGCGGACCATTGAATAGCAAAAAGCATCGGCGGCAATGTCGGCGATTAAATAACCTTCCTCATCTCGCATCCAATCGAAGCGCACCAGATTACGAATTGTTGTTGATCCTTCACGGAATTTACAAAATGCTGCAAAATCATGGTTACCTAGTAAGAGAGCACTGGCCTGTTTTAAAATCTCTAAATCTAATTCGCGATACCAAGGTGCTACATCTAAACGATGCAATGGTGCTACTACTTGGTTCCCATCCAGAATTTTGTAAGTATAACTTCGTCTAACCGCAGAAAAGCGGGCATGGAATGCCTCTGTTAAAACCGTTACGCGCAAAATTCGAATGTCTTCATCCAGCATGCGGTTTAATTTAAATGGCAGCTCTTTTAGATCAATGCTTTCAGGAACATCCACATGAATTACTTGGCCACTTGCATGCACACCGGCATCGGTACGTCCAGCAACAATTGTTTCAATCGGAGTCTGTGTAATCTTTGCGAGGGCAGTTTCAATCTCTTCTTGCACTGTTCGCCGATCAGGTTGTTTGGCCCAACCTGAATAGTTTGTACCGTCGTAAGCTAAATCAATCCGTAAACGAAGAAACCCACTCTCTGGGTAGAGAGTGGGTTCCGACATAAGAATAGTTTTCTAAGGTGTTAAGGCTTAGTTATCTTTCTCAGTTAAAACTTCGATGACAGCCATTGGAGCGTTATCGCCCTTACGTGGCCCAATCTTTGTAATGCGTGTGTATCCACCATTACGGGCAGCAAAGCGTGGTCCGATTACAGTGAAAAGCGTATGTACTACGCCCTTATTTGAAATCTGAGCCATGACTTGGCGGCGAGCTGGAAGATCACCCTTCTTAGCGAAAGTAATTAATTTTTCAGCCAATGGACGCAGGCGCTTAGCCTTTGCCTCGGTTGTTGTGATCTTGCCATGCTCAAACAACTGCTCTGCAAGAGTGCGTAGGAGTAGTCGTTCGTGTGATGGACCTGAACCCAGACGAGGACCTTTACTTGGTTTTGGCATGTGCGTATCTCCTAGGCCTGCTCTGCTTCGACGAAATCATCGTCTAGCGATGCGTTGTAATTTTGGTG
>WLMW01000036.1 GCA_009700025.1 Actinomycetota bacterium | reverse complement strand
GGAAAATCTCTTCAAAGATATCTTTGAAGCGACCATCGTATGCCTTCAGGATCGTGTTCTTAGTTGAAAGGTAAACCGGGAACTTACGGTTAAGGCCATAGTTAAGCGATGCTCGTGCAAAGTCACGGATTGATTCATCCATGTTGTACATACCCATTGCAACACCTGAAGATGGGAAATCAAAAACGTTGTATTCAATTGGAGCAGAGCCATCTTCTGGAACAAATGTCATAGTCAGCTTGCCCGCACTTGGTACACGGAAATCCGTTGCTTTGTACTGATCACCGAATGCATGACGACCAATAACTATTGGCTTAGTCCAATGCGGAACTAGGCGGGGTACATTGCTAATAATGATTGGTTCGCGAAAAATCACACCACCCAAGATATTTCGAACGGTTCCGTTAGGGGACTTCCACATCTTTTTGAGCCCAAACTCTTCAACGCGGGCCTCATCTGGGGTAATCGTTGCGCACTTGATACCGACACCATGCTTTTGGATTGCATGTGCTGAGTCGATAGTTACTTGATCATCGGTTGCATCACGATTTTCCATGCCAAGATCGTAGTAATCAAGGTTTACGTCGAGGTAAGGAAGAATTAAAGACTCCTTGATGAACTGCCAAATGATACGAGTCATCTCGTCGCCATCTAGCTCGACTACGGTTCCTTCTACTTTGATCTTGGCCATGTAATGCGCTCCCTATTTAGAGTGTTTGAACATCTGCTTGTTTTGCACGGACAGCTTCAGCGGCAGCTTTGAGAGCTGTAACTTCATTATCCGTCAGTGCACTTTCAACGACTTTATTAACTCCATTACGACCAATCTCGGCTTCCACGCCAAGATAGACGCCTGAGATTCCGTATTCACCATCAACCCATGCACAGACCGGCATGATGGCACCAGAATCTTCGATAACGGCTTTGGCCATACGGGCCGCTGCGGCAGATGGTGCGTAATAAGCCGAACCAGTTTTCAGAAGTGCAACCACCTCTGCGCCACCATTGCGAGTGCGATCTACAAGTTCGTCAATCTCAACTTGCGATAAAAGCTCGCTTAGCGCTTGCCCATTTACTGTGCAACGGCTTGGAACTGGAACCATCGTGTCACCATGCGAACCAAGAGTAAGTGTCTTTACGACACCAACTTTGACAGCCAGCTTTTCTGCAACGAAGTTAGTGAATCGAGCTGTATCTAGCATTCCCGCTTGTCCCATGACGCGATTTTTTGGAAAACCAGTCGCAATTTGTGCAAGGGATGTCATCTCATCAAGTGGATTAGAAACCACAATAATGACCGCGTTGGGGGAATGCTTTGCAATATTTTCGGCGACTCCGCGAACGATTCCTGCATTAACTCCAATTAAATCCATGCGGCTCATTCCAGGTTTGCGTGGAAGACCTGCAGTGATAACAACGACATCGGAGTTAGCGGTTGCTTCATATCCAGCACCTTCAGCAGTGGTTGTTGCGCCAATAATCTTTGTTTCGAAACCTTCGATAGAGCGGGATTGATTCATATCGAGGGCTAATCCCTCAGGTTTGCCTTCGACAATATCGGTAAGCACGACAGTGTCAAAAATATCGTATTCGGCTAGACGAAGCGCAGTTGTTGAACCATAAAACCCTGCACCGACTACTGTTACTTTTCCGCCCATGGCGTACTCCTTTTTCTTATTCCGTGAGGCACTGCGCTAACTCTACCGCCCGTGAGGAAGTGCAATCGCCAGTACGAAAAGGGCAATTGCAATAACAAGTGGAAAATAGAAGTCGAATTTTCGTGACCTGCGTGCCTTTAACGCTACCCCTGCCGTACCTACAGCAATAAAAATCGACCCACCTCGCACAATTCCACCGATACCTAATGCAATACCAACGCCAACTAGGGCATTACTCAACAGAGTCAAAAGCCGAGTGCTTAACTGCATGCATCAACTACATTCTTTAAAAGCATCGCACGAGTCATAGGTCCCACTCCACCGGGCATTGGTGCCACCCATGATGCAACTTCCATGACACTGGGATCTACATCTCCCAGTAAGCCAGCATCGGTTCGTGAAATACCCACATCAATGACAACTGCACCGGGTTTAATCATGTCGGCCTTCAAGAAATGTGCCTGGCCAATTGCAGCCACAATAATGTCTGCATTCTTTGTGTGCGTAGTTAAATCTTTAGTACCGGTGTGAGTCAACGTTACTGTTGCATTTTCCTGCTTGCGAGTAAGCAATAAACCAAGTGGGCGACCGACGGTTAAGCCTCGCCCGATAACAGTTACCTCTGCGCCTTTTGTGCTAATTCCATAATGAGTTAGTAGCTCAACAATTCCATGTGGGGTACATGGCAAAGGTGCGTCATATCCTGAAACTAAACGACCTAAATTCATCGGATGCAGACCATCGGCATCCTTAGATGGATCTATTGCTTCCAATACTCTCTGCGTATTGATGCCTTTTGGTAAAGGAAGTTGCACAATATAGCCAGTGCACTCTGACGCGGCATTGAGATCCCTAATTGCTGCCATCACATCGGCTTCAGTTGCATCGGCAGGCAAATCAACTCTGATTGAGTTGATGCCCACTTCGTGACAGTCACGATGTTTGCCACCAACATAAGAGTGTGATCCAGGATCATCACCAACTAACACCGTACCAAGACCTGGGACGATTCCTTTGGCCTTAAGTTCAATAACTCGAATCGCGAGCGTGGATTTAATTGATGATGCAAGTGCTTTGCCATCCAGTATCTGAGCGCTCATATTGACCATCCTATTGCAGGCTTATGCGTGAGAGAAATGACGCGTATCTGTGAAAAACATCGCAATACCAGCGCTTTGAGCTGCAGCAATGACCTCTTCATCTCGCACGCTACCCCCAGGCTGAACAACAGCACTCACACCTGCGTCAATTAATATTTGAAGACCATCTGCGAATGGGAAGAATGCATCACTAGCTGCAACTGATCCTTTAACTCGATCTCCCGCACGCGTGACAGCTAAGCGAGCAGAATCAACGCGGTTAACTTGACCCATTCCAATTCCAACTGAAGCAGTATTTTTAGCTAGCAAAATTGCATTACTCTTTACGCTTCGCACGCTTCGCCAAGCAAATTCAAGATCTTTCAGCGTTTGAACATCTACGCTCTCGCCACTTACTTGTCTCCAATTATTTGGTACATCACCTGGTGCGTCCAATAAGTCAGTTTCTTGCAGAAGTATTCCTCCTGAAACAGGCCGCATCTCCAGATTTGAGATTGTTGACGATTCACATTTAAGGATTCTGATATTGGCTTTCTTCATTAAAATTTCAAGTGCATCCTGATCATAATCTGGCGCAATAATCACTTCAGTAAAAACTTCAGATAACGGCGTTGCCATTGCAAGATCAACTTTTCTGTTTGCTGCAATAACTCCACCGAACGCAGAAATTGGATCACACTCATGCGCATGTTGATATGCAACAGCTACACCTAGGGCGCAAACAGCGATGCCACAAGGATTTGCATGTTTCATGATTGCAACTGCAGGATCCCGGTGATCCAACACAGCACGCCAAGCAGATTCTGCATCGGTGTAGTTATTAAACGACATCTCTTTGCCATGCAATTGCACAGCATTAACAATTCCAACCGGGCCGCCAGAATAAATAGCTGCCTTTTGGTGAGGGTTTTCTCCATAACGCAGCGTCTTGTCACGATGCCAGATACGCCCAAACCAATCAGGGAGTTCTTCCCCACTGCCCAGCCAATTAGCTATCGTTAAATCATATTCAGCCGTAGTTCTAAAAACTTCGAGCGCCAATCGGCGGCGCTCATCTGCAGTAAAACCGCCGTTTTTAACTGCATCAATCAAATTATCGTATTGAGAAGTGTGAGAAATAACTGCAACAGAGCCATGGTTTTTCGCAGCGCCACGCAGCATTGATGGGCCTCCGATATCGATCTGTTCAATGCATTCAGCAAAATCAGCTCCGGATGCGATAGTTGCAGCAAATGGATAGAGATTAATGATGACTAAATCGAAGGGTTCAATATCTAGTTCATTTATCGCTGCAATGTGTTCGGGGTTATTCTGATCGGCCAAAATTCCAGAATGAATCCGAGGATGAAGTGTCTTTACACGGCCACCCATGATTTCAGGAAAACCTGTGTACGAACTTACTTCGATTACTGCAATTCCCGCTGCAGCCAAGGTGGCAGCAGTAGAACCAGTTGAAAGAATTTCTATTCCTTCGTCACTGAGCGTTTTTCCGATTTCAAGCAAACGTGTTTTGTCATAGACGCTGACTAGCGCGCGACGAATACTTTTCCGATCAGACATGACGCTCCAAGGTAGGAAGTATTAACGCAATGGTCGCAACGATGAGACCACGCTCAACTTTCTTAATTCTCTCATGAAGACTCGCTTCATCATCGCCCGACAACACTGGTACCTGCATTTGCGTAATGATTGGACCTGTATCAACGCCATCATCCACCCAATGAACTGTTGTCCCAGTAACTGAAACACCCGCATCAAGTGCATCACGTACGGCATGCGCACCAGGAAAATCAGGCAACAAGGCGGGATGACTATTTATCGTTGGGAATCGATTAACAAAATCAGGGGGCAGAATCCGCATGAATCCGGCGCTCACCACTAAATCGGGATTGTATGAAGCAACCTTTTCAACTATCTGTGCGTTCCACAGCTCCCGTGAGTTTCCAATTGGGATAACTTCGGTCTCAATTCCGGCAGAACGAGCACGATTTAATACCTCCGCTTTAGGTTGATCACTAACGACGGCAACAATTTCAACATCAAGCTCTTGGGCGTCGAAAACAGACTGAGCCAAAGTTCCTGCCCCCGAGGCAAGAATGATAATTCGATGCGTCATTATCGTTTACCTACGCGTGGAATATAAATTGCCAATAAAGCACCTATAACTAACTCACCACCCACACTTAATGTGAATTTCCATGGAGAAACTCCCATGGCCGACATTGACCTTGTGATGAGTGCGCCGCTACCAGCATAAGCAACAGCCGCAAGAATTATTACCGAACCGAATAGGGATTGGATGAGAACTCGCGTACTGAGCGTGGTGGTCCAGATTGTCAAGAGTGCGCCTGCAAAAATAACTACAGCAATTCCAAAAAGAGCAATTAGATTAGAAGTTTTTGGTACCGAACCGAGTAGTGGAAAAGCTGGGAGCGATTGGAGATGAAAACTTACCGGCGAAATTATCGAAGCTGAACCAAGAGCAAACCCTGTTCCTGAGAAATATCCGAGAGTTGCAACTACGGCATTGGGAATATAAAGAATATTCAAGAGGAGTAAAAGTAAACCACCTAATATTCCAGGTTGAAGGATAACAACTAAGTTCTTCACTGTTGAGAGATTGAGAAATAGGGATAAGCCAAAAATTATTGAAGATATACCTAACAATAGAGAAATTATTCTTGAACTGAAAAGAACTGCTTGTCCAAAAATTAACTTACGCCCTACTGTAGACGCACAAATTAAACTCAGTGGTAGCAAGACAAGTGGAGTTAAATACCAAATTGGTTTTACCGCATCCGTTGCACTCAAGAGTGCAACGGTGGTTCCAATCAGCGTGTATAAAACAGCAAACAATGTTCGTGCTAGCGGGAAGAGTGAGGAATTACCATCGAGACGATCAATAGTTCTTCTTACGCCATTTCGAATAGCCATAACTGGGAAGACAAGTGCACCCAGCGGTAAATAGGAAAGTAAACCAGCATCATTGCCGGGGGGTAATGTAAGTGCGAACGGCAACTGATGTGCGCCCAACCAAATCCACAAAGCTGCACGCATTGGATCGCCAGTATTTCCTGTTGCACTCCCAGCGGTTGCCCACGCCACTAAGGCAATGAACCCAGTTGGGAGCAAAACCAGTGCAACACTGCGCAGAACTTGAGTCAATGTGGACCCAAGCACGCGCACGAACATTTCTTTAGCGGCCTAAAATATTGCGCAGTAACTGCGCAGTTTCACTGGGAGTTTGACCGACTTTTACTCCGGCGGCTTCAAGAGCGTCCTTTTTACCTTGAGCAGTTCCAGAAGATCCAGAAACAATTGCACCAGCATGTCCCATCGTTTTACCTTCGGGTGCTGTGAAGCCTGCTACATATCCGACTACTGGCTTAGTCACATACTCAGCGATAAATGCAGCGGCACGCTCTTCGGCATCGCCACCAATTTCACCGATCATAACAATTGCTGTGGTCTCAGGATCATCTTGGAAGGCACGTAAGCAGTCGATGTGAGTCGTACCAATGACAGGATCTCCACCAATTCCAACTGCAGTACTAAAACCAATGTCGCGTAGTTCATACATCATCTGATAAGTCAGTGTTCCTGATTTTGATACTAATCCGATTGGACCAGAACCAGTAATATCCGCAGGAATAATTCCAACATTTGATTTTCCTGGACTAATTAAACCTGGGCAGTTAGGGCCAATGATTCGTGTTGTTCCTTTACTGAGTGAATACGCATAGAAACTTGCTGAGTCATGGACCGGAATTCCTTCAGTAATAACTACAACTAATGGCATCGCCGCATCGACTGCATCAATTACTGCCGCCTTGGCAAACTTGGGCGGAACGAAGACTACAGATGTGTTTGCACCTGTTGCACTCATGGCTTCGGCAACAGTGTTAAATACTGGCAGCTGGTGTCCATCGATATCGATGACTTGACCACCTTTACCCGGAGTGACTCCACCAACAATTTTTGTCCCTGATGTCAACATTCTACGAGTGTGCTTAGTGCCCTCTGATCCCGTCATGCCTTGCACGATTACAACGGAGTTTTCATTAAGAAAAATTGCCATTTACTTGGCCGCCAATTCTGCAGCACGATTTGCTGCTCCATCCATCGTGTCGACCTGTTCAATGAGCGGGTGCGCCGCTTTAGCCAAAATTGCACGACCTTCAACAACATTATTGCCATCTAAGCGCACAACAATAGGTTTTGTGGCTTTGTCACCTAGAAGCTCAAGGGCTTGAACAATTCCTGTTGCTACCGCATCACATGCAGTAATGCCTCCAAAGACATTTACAAAAACACTTTTTACGTCACTATCACCCAAAATAATTGAAAGACCATCCGCCATAATCTGTGCAGATGCACCGCCACCGATATCTAAAAAGTTAGCTGGACGAACTCCACCGTGTTTCTTGCCTGCATAGGCAACAACATCAAGTGTGCTCATGACTAATCCAGCACCGTTGCCAATAATCCCAACTTCACCTTCTAGTTTAACGTAATTTAAATTCTTCTCTTTTGCTGCAGCCTCTAATGCATTTGCTGCTGCGTGATCAACAAGTTCTGCATGATCAGGCTGTCGAAACTCTGCATTATCATCGAGAGTAATTTTGCCATCAAGAGCAATAACTTTGCCATCTTTAGTCTTTACAAGAGGGTTCACTTCAACCAAAGTTGCATCCTCTGACTGGAAAACTTCCCAGAGTTTTAACAAAACTTCAGCTACTTGATCGGCCACATCTGCTGGAAAATTTGCAGCTGCAACAATCTCTTTAGCTTTAGTTGCGCTAATACCGTCAACGGCAGAGACTGGAATCTTGGCTAATTTTTCAGGTGCAGTATGTGCAACCTCTTCAATATCCATTCCACCAGAAACCGATGCCATTACTAAGAAGGTACGGTTAGAGCGGTCTAAAAGAATTGCTAAGTAATATTCAGATTCAATCGGTGCGGCTGCGGCAATCATTACAGTGCGAACTTCGTGGCCTTTAATATCCATTCCAAGAATTGCGCTAGCTTTTTCGCGCGCATCTGCTGCATTCTCAGCTAACTTGACTCCCCCAGCTTTTCCACGGCCACCAACTTTTACTTGAGCTTTTACAACTACTTTTCCACCAATTTTCATGGCGGCGGCTTCGGCTTGATCCGGTGTTGTTGCAATCGCAGCGGCTAATACGGGGACGCCGTGCTTTTCAAATAAGTCTCGAGCCTGATATTCAAAGAGATCCACTGGTGCTCCACATCATGATTAGGGGGTAATCCTAGAGCTTCTCAACGGGTGCATAGCGCAGCAATAATCGCTTCTCACCATACTGGCCAAATTTAATTGTCGCCTCTGCCTTATCTGCCTCACCCGCTACTGCAACTACTACGCCTAAGCCAAATGTGTCATGTGACACACGCTCTCCCACGATGAGTTCAATCGTGGAAATCTTCTTACCCGTTGCACGAGGTGGAGGTGCCGTTGCAACTCGAGGACGCTTGAGCATCGATGGGGATAGCGAAGTTGAAGATTCATTTCTCCATTCAATGACATCCTCTGGAATCTCATCTAAAAATCGTGACGGCGGATTGTAATTTGGAGCACCCCATGTCGAGCGATACTCAGCACGCGAAATATAAAGTCGCTGTCGTGCTCTAGTAAGCCCAACATAAGCGAGGCGACGCTCTTCTTCAACTTCATCTTTTTCACCTAGTGTGCGCGAATGCGGAAAGATGCCATCCTCCATGCCCGTTAAGAATACCGTGGGAAATTCAAGTCCTTTAGCGGTGTGTAACGTCATCATTGTTACCACTCCACCATGATCTTCGCCCTCAGGAATTTCATCGGCATCTGCAACTAGTGAGACTTTTTCTAAGAAACCAGAGAGTGAAATCTCTTCATCTTCGCCGAGTTCTTCAAAATCACGTTCCTCATACTCCATCGAGACTGCAACAAGTTCCTTTAAGTTCTCAACTCGGACTTCATCTTGTGGATCAGTGCTGTCAGCTAACTCCTTTAATAACCCCGACTGTTCAAGGGCGGCTTCAACGATTACAGAAGGCCGCGTTTTTGCTTCGACCAAAACATTGAGTGCACTAATCATTGACGTAAAATCTTGAATCGACTGCGCTGCTCGAGATGGTAGACCTGATACCTCGGTTGCACGAAGCAGTCCTTGCCAAAAAGAGATTCCCTTTTGTTGTGCGAATATATCTACATAATCTAGGGAAGTATCGCCAATGCCGCGTTTTGGAACATTAATGATTCTACGAAGTGAAATCTCATCATCAAGATTGGCCAAAACTCGTAAGTATGCGAGTAAGTCTTTTACTTCACGACGTTCGTAGAAACGAAGTCCCCCAACGACTTTATAAGGCAAAGCATTGCGCATAAAAACCTCTTCAAACACGCGAGATTGCGCATTTGTCCGGTAAAAAATTGCGGTATCGCCAGGTTGAGATTTTTCATCGCGTTGAAGCTGGCGAATCTCCTCGGCAATAAATCGAGCTTCATCATGTTCGTTTTCTGCAACATATCCCGTCAGCAATGCGCCAGAACCTGAATCGGTCCATAAATTCTTCTCTTTGCGACTCATATTTTTTGTTATGACAGCATTTGCAGCATTGAGAATATTCTGGGTCGAGCGGTAGTTTTGTTCAAGCAGGACAGTTGTCGCATTGGGATAGTCGAGTTCGAACTGCAGAATATTACGAATCGTTGCACCACGGAAACCATAAATAGATTGATCAGCATCACCCACCACGCACAACTCGGCAGGTGGCATTCCCTCATTTTCACTGCCAACCAACTCTTTCACTAAAATGTATTGGGCGTGATTCGTATCTTGATACTCGTCGACTAAAACATGGCGAAAGCGTGATCTAAAGCGTGCCTTAGCTTCAGGAAATCGTTGAAGAACTTCGACTGTTTTTAGAATTAAATCATCAAAATCCATCGCATTAGCCCGCTGTAAGCGTTGCTGATAAACGCTGTAGACATCGGCGACAACTTGTTCGAATTGATTACTTGCCGCATTGACATAATCCTGCGGACCCATGAGCTCATTTTTAGCGTTAGATATCATTGATTGAAACTGCCTAGCTGGGTAACGTTTCGAATCTAAGTTGAGCTCTTTGGCAACAATGGTAATTAAGCGAAGAGAGTCAGCCGAGTCATAGATTGAAAAGGAGTTTGCGTATCCCAATCTCACTGCCTCTTGGCGCAAAATACGCACACAAGCAGAGTGAAAAGTAGAGACCCACATGGATTGTGCGATTGGACCAACTAATTCGGCAACGCGTGCCTTCATCTCCCCTGCAGCTTTATTTGTAAAAGTGATTGCAAGAATTTGATAAGGGGCGATCTGCCTAGCCGACATGAGATATGCAATTCGACGGGTTAAAACTCGTGTTTTTCCAGAGCCTGCACCAGCCACAACTAATAAGGGACCACCCGCATGAGTAACTGCCTCGCTTTGTGCAGGGTTGAGTTCTGAAAGTAAGTTCTCAGTACTCGTCATGCGGCGAAGTCTAATAGGCTAATGCAATGGAGCCGATCGCAGATAGTGAGATCAAACGAGTTTTGGTCGTAAGTGCCCACCCTGATGACTCTGATTTTGGAGCATCCGGCACAATCGCCCAATGGGTGAAAAAAGGAATTGAAGTCGCCTACGTCTTCTGCACTAACGGTGATCAAGGGGGCGAAGAATCTGGATTTACTAAAGAGCAGATGCCCGCAATTCGACAGCGCGAACAACGTGCTGCGGGTGCAGCAATTGGTGTCACAGATATTACCTTTCTGAACTACGTAGATGGTCACCTCGAACCAACTCTTGGGCTTAGAAAAGATTTAGTACGCCAGATCCGAATTTCACAACCAGATCGAATGGTGTGCCAAAGTCCTGAACGTAACTGGGATCGCATTGGTGCAAGCCACCCAGACCACTTAGCCGCGGGTGAAGCTGCAATACAAGCGGTTTACCCTGATGCTCGAAATCCATTTGCATTTACTGATTTACTTGATGAAGAGGGTTTACAGCCGTGGCGCGTAAAAGAGGTCTGGGTCAGTGCATTTGCAAGCCCAGATCACTTCGTCGATATCACTGATACCTTTGATTTGAAGATGAAAGCTCTTCATGCCCATGCTTCACAAACAGCGCACAATGAAAACCTTGAAACCATGGTTCGTGAATGGGGCCAACGAAATGCCGCAGTTGCTGGATTTGCCGAAGGTCGTATCGCTGAAGCTTTTAAGATAGTCAATACAAATTAATTAATAATTATTTTATTAATTACAAAACTTTGCGCAGGGCTTCCATCGACTCCTCCACCCATAACACCTGCTTTAGCTACGGCCTTAATAATGTCTAGACCTTTTGTAATTTTTCCCCAAATTGTGTAGTTAGGCTCTAAAGTAGTCTTTCCATAAACAAGAAAGAACTGACTTCCATTAGTATCTGGTCCTGAGTTGGCCATAGCAACTATTCCCTCAGGGTAGTTATTTTTCACCGGGTCTGGAAGATTCTCATCAGCATAATTAAAATTAGGACCACCTCGACCAGTCGCTGTTGGATCTCCACATTGAAGAACATATATACCTAGTGTGGTTAAGCGATGGCAGAGAGAGTTATCAAAATATCCACTACGTGCCAAAGTTGTCAGCTGAGTTATTGTGATTGGAGCCTTGGAAGGCTTGAGCGAAATCACAATATTTCCACAGTTAGTTTCTAAAGTGAAAGTCCGTGGGTATTTTGATAAAGATTTAGCGGCAGGTGCAACAACTTTTGGAGTGTGACCGATTGCTTTTGTTGAAGTGCACTTAATCTCTGAAGTTTTTTGAGCTGCATGTGCTGGCGTCGCTGAAACAGCCGCAACAATAACTATTGAAACAACGCCTATAAATCTCTTCATTTTTATTCCCATTCAATCGTTCCAGGTGGTTTGCTAGTTACATCTAACACGACTCTATTGACTTCGCGCACCTCGTTAGTGATGCGAGTCGAGATCTTCTCAAGAATTTCATAGGGAATTCTCGACCAATCCGCAGTCATGGCATCCTCACTCGATACTGGGCGCAAAACTATGGGGTGGCCATATGTTCTTCCATCCCCCTGCACGCCAACAGATCGGACTTCTGCTAATAAAACAACAGGGCATTGCCAAATTTCACGATCTAAGCCAGCAGCATTTAACTCAAACCGGGCTATAGCATCGGCCTCTCGCAATAAATCCAATCGAGACTGTGTTACTTCGCCAACTATTCGAATCCCTAAACCCGGCCCTGGGAAAGGCTGCCGCCAGACGATTTCTTGAGGCAAGCCAAGTTCTATCCCAACTTGGCGGACTTCATCTTTAAATAATGTTCGTAGTGGCTCAACTAAAGTGAATTTTAAATCATCTGGTAAGCCACCAACATTGTGATGAGATTTTATATTTGCAGTTCCAGTACCGCCACCGGATTCAACGACATCTGGATACAAAGTACCTTGCACTAAGAATTCGACTTCGCCATCGGATGCAATATCTCTTGCTGCTTTTTCAAAAGCCCTGATAAATTCACGACCAATAATTTTTCGCTTTTCCTCAGGGTCGGTAACACCCTTGAGTGCGGATAAGAAGACATCTTTAGCATCGATAACAACAAGATTTACTCCAGTTGATGTGACAAAGTCATACTCAACTTGCTCTGCTTCACCCTTGCGAAGTAATCCATGATCGACAAATACACAAGTGAGTTGATCACCGACAGCACGCTGAATTATTGCTGCAGCAACGGCAGAATCTACGCCGCCTGATAAACCACAGATGACTCGCTTGTTTCCTATAACTTCCTTGGCTTTAGCTATTTCAGACTCAGCAATATTAGTTGTAGTCCAAGTTGCATCGCATTTGGCAATATTAACTAACCAGTTCTGAAGAATTGCCTGTCCGTGCTCTGAATGCAAAACCTCTGGATGAAACTGAACTCCGGCAAGGGCTCCAGTTTCATTTTCAAATGCTGCAATAGGTGTATCAAGAGTTGTTGCACATATTGTGAAGCCATTTGGTGCAGTAGTAACGGCATCCCCGTGTGACATCCATACTTTCTGCGTTTGTGGAAGGCTGCCAAAGATTTTTGTTGATGGCTCAATAGTTGTTTCAGTACGCCCAAACTCTGATTTACCTGTCTGACTGACAACTCCGCCAAGGGCTGCAGCCATTACTTGAAATCCATAACAGATGCCAAAAGTTGGTATCCCAAGAGTAAAAATCGAGGCGTCAAAAGAAGGCGCATTGTCGGCATATACGCTGGATGGTCCACCTGACAAAATAATCGCAGCAGGGTTTTTGGCAAGTACCTCTGCTTGAGTAATCGTCGAAGGAACGATTTCACTGAAAACATTGGCTTCGCGTACTCGTCGCGCAATTAATTGGGCATACTGCGCCCCGAAATCGACTACAAGTACGCCGCGATCATTAGGCACGGTGAATAAGTACCTCTACGCGCTGGAACTCTTTCACATCGGAGTATCCACACGTTGCCATTGCACGCCGAAGTGCACCAAATAAATTCATTGAACCGTCAGATGTATGCGATGGTCCGAGCAAAATTTCTTCAAGAGTTCCTACGGTACCAACAGCCACACGTTCCCCACGCGGCAATACCTGGTGGTGCGCCTCTGAGCCCCAATGCCAACCAAGTCCTGGTGCCTGTGTTGCTTTGGCAAGAGGAGAACCCATCATCACTGCATCAGCGCCGCAGGCAATCGCTTTTGCAATATCACCACTTCGACCAACTGCACCATCGGCAATGACGTGAACATAGCGACCACCTGATTCATCAAGGTATTCACGACGCGCAGATGCAACTTCAGCAACTGCTGATGCCATGGGAACTTCGATTCCTAATACTTTTCGAGTTGTATGCGTAGCACCTCCACCAAAACCAACTAGTACGCCAGCTGCACCTGCACGCATTAAGTGAAGTGCAGCTGTAGCAGTTGCAACGCCACCAACAATGACTGGAACATCGAGTTCATAAATAAATTTCTTAAGGTTGAGTGCTTCTGTTTCAGCAGCAACATGTTCGGCGCTGACAGTTGTTCCGCGAATAACAAAGATGTCAACGCCGGCGTCAATCACGGCTTTATGCAGTTGGGCAGTTCGCGCAGGTGAAAGTGAAGCGGCAACAGTGACCCCGCCATCTCTTATCTGCTGAATGCGCTCTTTAATTAACTCAGGCTTAATAGGTGCGGTATAGATTTCTTGCATGCGCTTAGTTGCATGCTTATCGGGCATCGATGCGATTTCACCAAGTGGAATTCGAGGATCTTCATAGCGTGTCCATAAACCCTCAAGATTTAATACTCCGATTCCGCCAAGTCGACCAATCTCAATTGCAGTTTCAGGAGATACGACCGAGTCCATTGGGGCAGCCAACATAGGAAGCTCAAATTTGTAGGCATCGATCTGCCACGCCGTCGATACTTCTTCAGGGTCACGTGTACGGCGGCTCGGCACAATAGCTATGTCATCGAATGAATATGCAGTTCGGGCACGTTTTCCGGGTGCAATCTCAATCTCGCTCATGATCGTCCCTTCGATTGGTAGTTAGGTGCATCAGCAACATGTGCGACATCATGTGGGTGGCTCTCAAGCAGACCAGCGGACGTAATCTGAATGAGTCGACCCTCACGACGCAACGTCTCAATATCGGGTGCACCTGCATAACCCATACCTGAACGCAGTCCACCTACTAGTTGATGGACAACATCTTCGACACTGCCACGGAAAATAACTTTTCCTTCAATGCCTTCGGGTACAAGTTTGTCCTCTGATAAAACATCGTCCTGCATGTAGCGATCTTTCGAATATGACTTCTGTTCTCCGCGAGATTGCATCGCACCTAATGAACCCATTCCACGATACGTCTTGTATTTAACGCCTTTAATTTCAACTAACTCGCCAGGAGACTCTTGGCATCCAGCAAGTAAGGATCCGAGCATGACGGAGTTTGCACCAGCAACAATTGCTTTAACTATGTCACCTGAGTATTGAAGTCCGCCATCAGCAATCAATGGAATTCCAGCTTTATTACATGCCTTAGCTGCTTCCATAATCGCCGTAATCTGCGGGACGCCAACTCCTGCGACAACACGCGTTGTACAAATTGATCCAGGACCAACACCGACTTTTACGGCATCAGCCCCTGCATTAATCAGAGCTTGCGCTCCGGCACGAGTTGCAACATTGCCACCGATAATTTGAATTGTTGATGAAAAACTCTTTATTCTCGAAATTGCATCTAATACTGCACGATGATGACCATGTGCAGTGTCGACCACAACGACATCGACACCAGCTTCAATGAGGGCTTGCGCACGCGCAAAGCCATCATCACCAACACCAACAGCGGCACCTGCAAGGCCAACGTTCTTTACTAATTTCACATGTGTTACTTGATCGGCAATCGGCAGGTTACGGTGAATAATTCCGATTCCACCAGCTTTTGCCATCGCAATCGCCATCGCCGATTCAGTAACGGTATCCATCGCCGATGAAACCAGTGGCACTGCCAAAGTGATATTTCGTGTTAACTGTGTTGAAGTATCAACTTCAGATGGAACTACTTCAGAGGCATCAGGCAAAAGGAGTACATCGTCATAGGTCAGCCCCAGCATCGCTATCTTGTCGCTATCGCTCACCTTGGCTCCCTTCGCAGGTGCGCAGTCTATCGGGGCTTTTAGAGACCTACTGCACGCTCAATTTCAAGGCAGGCCTGCGAAATGTCCTGGGCATATGCAACTCCAGTGCAGTCACTGCTCATCCAACCAGGTCCACCCAAGACAATTCGAGGAATAGGACGAATTGCAGGAATCTCTGTGAAAAACTTTGAATCTGCATTTTGTGGAAGTTGCGCCCAAAGAAAGACAGCAGGAGGAGCAGATCGAGAGATCATGGCAGAGAGCGCTTCTAATGGCGTTCTTGAACCAAGTAAATATGTCTCGATTTTCCGCTCAGTAAGAGCCGCGGCAAGTGCATGAAGCGCGAGTGAATGAAGCTCTTCTCCAACTGAAGCTAAAAGAACTGGGTGAGCATTAAATGGCTTTTCCACTTCTTGCGTATGTTCTTGCAAAATTCTTTTTAGAACTTCACTTAGCAGGTGTTCGATTTCAATACCTTCACCACTTGTTTCCCATTGATTTCCTATTAAAAACAAGAGCGGAACAATGATTTCTGACCATGATTTTTCAACACCATGTTCGGCTAATTCCGTACGAAGCGCAGTTTCTATAAATTTTTTATCAAGGGCTTGGGCTGCTTTATGCAACACCTCTACCAGATCGTCTCGAACTATGTAATGCTCAAGAATTTTTTCTAACTTCACGCTTACTTTTTGATTTTTTGCCTTTTCTGCGGCTTCACTTGGTGCGACTCCTGTTGAGATAAGTCGGCGCATTAAAGTTAAACGCGCTAAATCCGATTGGCAGTACCTACGGTGTTTGCCCGCTTCATGGGCCGAAGGTCCGATGCCATATCGTCGATCCCAAGTCCGCAGGGTCGCGGGAGCCACCCCTAGGCGTCGGGCTACGGCTGCTACAGTCAAGAGCTCTTCAGTTGTTGCCACGCTCCTATCGTGGCCTTAAGTGGGGCAACTCACCACCTGAAACACGCCAATGAACCACTTATGAAGCGTGGACACTTGAACAACCTATGGCGCGGTTGTAAGGTGGGGACATGGCTGAACTTTCGAGATTACCCCGCCCGGTTGCCGATGAGTGGGACTGGCAGTATCAGGGCGTATGCCGTGAATTGCCGACGGAGATGTTTTTCCATCCTGATGGTGAACGCGGTCCACGCCGACGTAATCGTGAAAACACGGCGAAGGCTATCTGTGCAACATGTCCAGTCTTGGCCGCTTGCCGAGCTCATGCCCTAGCCGTCCAAGAGCCTTATGGGATTTGGGGGGGATTATCTGAAGATGATCGCCTAGAAATAATTGGTCAAGAGTTAAAACCAAATATCTCTCACGCATCGTAATTTTTAGAAATGAAGAACCCCCGCAGAGAAATCTGCGGGGGTTCTTCATTTAACAATTTAATTAGTGACTATGTCCGCCGGGGCCATGTGAATGACCCTTGCCGCCATCTTCAGCTGGTGCATCTGCTGG